>DAIRFU010000568.1:0-4692 GCA_036794935.1 Kofleriaceae bacterium
CCTCGTCGGCCGCCACTGCCCGGCCGGTGAGGATCAGATCTAGCGCGCGAGACAGCCCGATCAAGCGCGGCAGGCGAATTGTCCCGCCATCGATCAGAGGAACCCCGAAGCGGCGGCAGAACACGCCGAGAATGGCGTCATCGTCGGCCACGCGGAGGTCGCACCAGAGGGCGAGCTCGAGGCCGCCAGCGACGGCGTGGCCGGCGATCGCGGCGATCACGGGCTTGGCGAGGAGCATGCGGGAGGGGCCCATCGGGCCATCGCCATCGGGAGCGATGCGGTTCGGTGTGCCGGCGGCGAGCGCCTTGAGATCGGCACCGGCGCAGAACGTGCCGTGGTCGCCCCACAGGACGCCGACCCGCGCGGAGTCATCGGCATCGAACGCGCGGAACGCGTCGGCGAGGGCCTGGGCGGTGTCGCGGTCGACGGCGTTCTTGGCCGCGGGCCGATCGAGGATCACCGTGGTCACCGGGCCTGATCGTTCGACTCGGACCATTGGCCGAATGTAGCATCGCGGCCATGAAACGGATCGCGGTGATGACGAGCGGCGGCGATGCACCGGGCATGAACGCGGCGATCCGTGCCGCCACGTTGATCGGCCGGGCGGCGGGTGCGGAGGTCGTCGGCATCGAGCGCGGCTATCGCGGCCTGCTCGAGGATGCGTTCGTGCCGCTCGGGCCGAGCGACGTCGCGGGGATCCTGCGCGAAGGCGGCACCATGCTGGGGTCGGCGCGCTGCAAGGAGTTCCACCAGCGCGAGGTGCGCGACCGCGCGCGAGAGATCCTGACCAGGCGCCAGATCGACGGGCTGATCGTCATCGGCGGCAACGGCTCGTTGACCGGCGCACTCCACCTCGCAGACCCGGCGGAGATCGGCAGCGGGCGGCCGCTCCAGATCGCCGGCGTGCCGGCCTCGATCGACAACGACCTCGGCCTGACCGGGCTGTCGATCGGCGTCGACACCGCGATGAACACGATCGTCGAGGCATGCGACAAGATCGCGGACACCGCGACGGCGCACGACCGCACGTTCATCGTCGAGGTGATGGGCCGCGAGTGTGGCTACCTCGCGATGACGAGCGCGATCGCGGTCGGCGCCGACCTCGCGCTGTTCCCCGAGGCGGGCAAGCCGGAGGCCGAGATCGTCGAGCAGATCGTCGAGACGGTGCTCGCGATCCGCAGCCGCCAGAAGCGCGCACGCCGCGTGATCATCATCAAGGCCGAGGGCGTGCAGATGGCCGTCGAGAAGCTCAAGCACGAGGTCGACGCCAGGTTGCGCGAGCGGCAGCCCGGCGTGGAGCCGAGCTCGATCGAGACGCGCGTGACGGTGCTCGGCCACGTGGTGCGCGGCGGCCGGCCGTCGGCGTTCGATCGCCTGCTCGGCAGCCGGCTCGGGAACGTCGCGGTCCGCGCGCTGCTCGCGAACATCTCGCACAAGATGGCCGCGTGGATGCCGCCGGCCGAGCTCGCCGACACTGTCGGCACCCGGTCTCCGGACGATCCGTACTGCTGGCTCGTGGATCTGGACGCGGTGCTCGCCGAGACCGAAAATCTACTGACCGGGCGCAGCCCCCTCGCGCGGTGGAGAGCGGGCGCGTTCGAGCAGATCGAGGACGCGCTCCTGTTATAGTGGGCGGCCCGTGCCCACCGAAGCGGAGCTAGAACGCCGGATCGCCGAGCTCGAGGCCGAGCTCCAGCACGAGCGGCAGGAGCGCGAGACGATCACGACCCTGCTCGAGCTCGTCATGCGTCAGATGCCGGCGCTGTACTGGATCGTCGATCGCGATCTCCGCGTCCTGCGCTCGGGCGGCGAGACGACAGGCATCACGGGCTACGCGAGCGGCCGGTTCACCGGCAGCACGATCGAGACCGTCGCGAGCACCGACCGGATGACGACCGACACGGTCGCGAACCACCGCCGCGCGCTGGCGGGCGAGACCGTCTTCGTCGAGACCGAGTACCGCGGCAAGCTGCTGGCGACCGTGATCGGCCCGTACCGGCGCGACAACCAGATCATCGGCGCGATCGGCACGTCGATGGACGTCACCGCCTGGCGCGCCCTCGAGCGCCGCATGGTCGACGCCCAGCGCGCGGAGAGCCTCGGCGTGCTCGCCGGCGGGCTCGCGCACGACTTCAACAACCTGCTCGTCGCCGTGCTCGGCAACGCGGACCTCGCGCTGCGCGAGATCGGCGCGGCGCATCCGGGACGCTACGCGATCGAGAACATTCGTACGGCCGGGCTGCGCGCCGCCGAGCTCACCGAGCAGCTGCTGGCCTATGCCGGCCGCGGCGGCGCCGGCACCACGCGGGTCGAGCCCGCCGCGATCGCCGACGAGCTGTTGCGGATCATCGCGCCGAGTATCCCGGCCGACGTGCGGATCGCGATCGAGATGCCGGACCGGCTCGCCGTCCGCGGCGATCCGGTCCAGCTGCGCCAGGTGCTGCTCAACCTGGTGGCGAACGCGCGCGACGCGCTGACCGGCCGCGCCGGTGCGATCACGATCCGGGCGCGTCCCGACCAGCCGAGCGGCGATCCGGATCCCGACGACATCGTCACGCCGGCGGCCGGAGCGTACGTGGTGCTCGAGGTCGAGGACGACGGCCCGGGCATGACCGCCGACACGCGGCGGCACGTGTTCGAGCCGTTCTACACGACGAAACAGACCGGCCATGGGCTCGGCCTCGCCGCGGTGCTCGGCATCGTGCGCGCGCACGGGGGTGGCATTCGCGTGAGCTCGTCGCCCGGGGCCGGCGCGAGGTTTCAGGTCCGGTGGCCCGCCGCGGTCACCGCCGCGAGCATGGCGGCTGCGGTACCCACGACCTCCGGCCGCACGGTCCTCGTCATCGACGACGAGGATCTGGTCCGCGACGTCCTTGCCCGCATGGTCCGCGACCTCGGCTATGCCGCGCTGACCGCGCGCGACGGCCCGACCGGCCTCGACGTCCTCGACCAGCAGACGATCGACGCCGTGCTCGTCGACCTGACGATGCCGACGATGAGCGGCGCCGAGGTGGTCGCCACGCTCCGCGAGCGGCGGCCCGGGCTGCCGGTGATCGTCTGCTCCGGCTTTGACCGAGCCGGCGGCGGTCCGGTCACGGCTGACGCCTACCTGGCCAAGCCGTTTCGCCTGGAGGCGCTGGAGCGCACCCTGGCGAAACTGTTGCCGTTACGAAGTGTGTAGGACGCTTCGGCCGGCCGGTTTGATGGGTATGTTCCGGGTGTGTCCGAGGCTCCCGTCAGCATCAAGGTCCTGCTGGTCGAAGACGACGCGCGTCTGGCGCAGCTGACGACGCGCTACCTGGAAGGTCACGGCGTGCTGGTCACGACCGCGGCCGACGGGATCGAGGGTCAGACCGAGGCGCTGCGCCGCCAGTACGACTGCGTCGTGCTCGACCTCATGCTGCCCGGGCGTGACGGCATCGAGGTCTGCCGCGAGCTGCGCGCGCGCATCGACGTGCCGATCATCATGGTGACCGCCCGCGGCGAGGAGTCCGACCGCGTGCTCGGCCTCGAGGTCGGCGCCGACGACTACGTGACCAAGCCGTTCTCGCCGCGCGAGCTGCTCGCCCGGATCCGCGCGAACGTGCGTCGCGTCCGCGGCCACGCGGGGCCTGCCCAGGACACGATCGTCGTCGGCGGGCTCGTGCTCGACCCGGCGAAGATGACGGTGACGCTCGACGGCCAACCGATCGAGGTGACCGCGTACGAGTTCGCGATCCTGCGCGCGCTCGCGCAGCGGCCGGGCAAGGTGCTGTCGCGCGAGCAGCTGCTCGATCTCGCGAAGGGCTCGGCCGACCTCAGCTTCGACCGGTCGATCGACGTCCACGTCTCGCGGCTGCGCGCGAAGCTCGGTGACGACAGCCGCAGCCCGAAGATCTTGAAGACGGTGCGGGGCGTCGGCTACCTGCTGGCGGGCGGAGGCCATGAGTAGGCGGCCACTCGCGCTGCGCCTCTACGCGCTGACCGCCGCGATCGCGATCTCGGTCATGGTCGCGCTGATCGTGCTGCCGCGCTTCGTCGGCAGTCCGCGGTACCTCGAGCCGCAGGCCGCACTCGTCCAGAACATGGTCGACTGGCTGTCGCAGCGCGAGACGGCGAAGCTCGACCGCGCGATGGCGCGCATCGGTCCCCGCCTGCGCGGTCACCTCTCACTCTACGACCTCGATGGCAAGGTCGTGCGCTCGACTGCCGAGCCGGCGCTGCCCGGCGTCACGGCGCGCGAGCTCAAGACGCTGCAGACCGAGAAGTGGGCGCTATCGTGGCGGCGAATCGTCGTGCGCAGCGACGACGGCTCGATGCTCGGCGTGTACGTGCCGAACTCGTTCGGGTTCCCCTGGGGCTTCGTGCTGCCGCTCGGCGCGGGCGTGCTGCTGGTCGTGTTCGCGGCGACGCTGTGGTTCTCGCGCCGCCTGGTCCGGCCGCTCGGCCAGCTCGCGAGCACCGCGCGCCGGTTCGGCGAGGGCGATATCGACGCGCGCGCGCACCTCCACCGTAACGACGAGCTCGGCGAGGTCGGCCGCGCGTTCGACGACATGGCATCGCGAACGTCGGCGCTGATCTCGTCACAGCGCCAGCTCATGGCCGACGTCTCGCACGAGCTCCGCACCCCGCTCGCGCGCATCCGCGTCGCACTCGAGCTCGCCGCCGAGGATCCGGTCGCCGCGAGGGACGTGCTCGCCGACGTCTGTGTCG
>DAIRFU010000569.1:0-4685 GCA_036794935.1 Kofleriaceae bacterium
CTGCCTTCTTCGCGGGCGCCTTGCTCGCTGCCTTCTTCGCGGGCGCCTTGCTCGCTGCCTTCTTCGCGGGCGCCTTGCTGGTGGCGGCTTTGCTCGCGGCCGGCTTGCCGGCGGCCTTCACGGGCGCCTTGGTGGCTGCCTGCGTGGGCGGCCTGGCCGCGGCGGACCTGGCTGACGACGTCGAGGCGGTCGGGCGGGATGCCGGAGAGGTCGCGCCACGCGCGGCCATCGGCGGCGGCTCGTCGTCGTCGTCGTCGTCATCATCATCGTCATCGTCGTCGTCATCGTCGTCGTCGTCGAGATCGACCTCGTGGACGTCGTCGACATCGTCCTTGTCGTCGTCGTGATCCGCGCCGACCTTGGCGGACTGGACGTCCGGCTCGCCGAGCTCGTCGTCCTCGTCCTCGTCCTCGTCCTCGTCCTCGTCTTCGTCGTCGTCGTCCTCGCTGCCGAAGTCGATCTCGGTGTCCTCGAGCTCGGTCGCGGCGGCGGCCATCGCGGGCATCGTGCCCTCGGCGAATGGACGGGGCGCCGGCACGGCTTCGCCGGCAGGTTCCAGCTCGTCGTCCTGATCGGCGTCGTCGCTGCGGTCCTCGTCCGACGCGAAGGCGGGCTCGTCGGGCGGGGCGGCTGCGACGGCGACCTCCTCATCGTCGGCTGCACCGGAGGCAGCGGCGTCGCCTGCTTCCTCCTCGGCATCGGTACGCGGCAGGCCACGTGCGACACGCGCGCGCTCGTACAGCTCGTGGCGATACGCGTTGGGATCGTCGTCGAACGCGTCGAGCGCGCCCCAGATCGCGTCGGGGTTGAAGCCGACCGAGAACCCGGCCGAGGTCAGCGTGTCGCGGGTGGCGGCGAACTCGTCCTCGGGCATCGCGATCGCGAGATACTCGGGCACGGTCGCCGCGACGATCGCGTACTGGCCCTCGGTGTCGAGCCGGACGACCGGTGCCTCGACGAGCGAGCGGTCGTTGGGGCCGCGCCACAGACCGAGGTAGCCCTCGGCGTCGCGGCCGAACCACGCGATCAGCCGGTTCGTCTCGCGCATTGCCTCGAGGTTCGCCGCGATGTCGGGGTTCTCCCGCTCGGCGTCACTGAGGTAGCTCGTGTCGGAGGGCTCGTGCCAGGCCGGGTCATCGACGAGCTCCAGCTCGAGACGTTCGATGATCGGTTCGAGCGTGGGGAGCGAGTCACGCAACTTCACGATGTCGGGCGTCATGTCCGGCATCATAGACAGCCTTCGCCGGAGCGCGATCCGGAGTGGGCCGTCGAACCTCTAGCTCACCGTGATCAGCGGCGATTCTTCTTGCGCGCGGCCTTCTCGGCCTTGCGCTTGTCGCGCGCCTTCTGGCGATCGCGTGCGCCCTGATTGCCGACGATGCTCTTGGTGCCCGGGGGCGTGAAGCCCTTGGGCAGGCCCGGCACGTGGCCCGTGGGCACGCCCGGCATCGCGGGCATGTTCGGCATGCCACCGCCGGCGCCGGCGAGCTCGCCCATCGGCATGCCGCCACCGCCCGCCTGCATCAGCGCGTTGAGATCCATGTTCGCCAGCTTCTTCATCTGCGAGAACTGCTTGAAGCCGGGAATCTTGCCCATGAGGCCGGTCGACGCGCCGAGCTGCACCATCATCTGGCGCATCTGCGCGAACTTCTGGAGCAGCTCCTTGACCTCGGTCTCGGTGCGGCCCGAGCCGGACGAGATGCGCTTGACGCGCCCTGGGTGGAAGTCGGCGCGGCGGCGCTTGGCCTGGCGACCCGCGGTCGTCGAGTAGTCCTCCCAGGACGTCGCGACGAACACCTGCGGGTTCATCCGCTCCTCGAGTGTCATCGACGAGATCATCGCCTCGATCTTGACCAGCTCGCGGTCGTCGAGGTTGACGCCCTCGGGCAAGCCGCCGTTGAAGAACGGCAGCTTCTCGAACAGATCCTTCAGCGATCCCATCTTCTGGATCAGCCGGATCTGCTCGAGGAAGTCCTGCATGTCGAACTTGCCCTTGAGCATGCGGACGGCGTCTTCTTCCGCCTTCTCCGCGTCGACGACCTGCTCGAAATCCTTGACCAGGCCGACGATGTCGCCCATGCCGAGGATGCGCGAGGCGAGGCCCTCGGGCCGGAACTCCTCGAGCTTGTCGAGCGACTCGCCCATGCCGAGGAACTTGATCGGCTTGCCCGTGATCTCCTTGACCGACAGCGCCGCGCCACCGCGCGCATCGCCGTCGAGCTTGGTCATGATGATGCCGTCGACGTCGAGCCGCTTGTTGAACGTGTCGGCGACGTTGACCGCGTCCTGGCCGGTCATCGCGTCGAGGACGAGGAAGATGTTCGCGGGCGTGACCGACTTGTTGATGTCGTCGAGCTCCTGCATCAGGGGCTCGTCGATCGCGAGGCGGCCGGCGGTGTCGAAGATGATGACGTCGCAGCCCTTCTGCATCGCGGCGTCGACCGCTTCCTTGCAGATCGTGACCGGGTCCTTGCCGTCGGCCGAGTAGACCGGCGTGCCGAGCTGGCGGCCGAGCGTCTTCAGCTGCTCGACGGCGGCGGGACGGTAGATGTCCGCGGCGACGAGCATCGGCTTCTTGGCGTGTGTCTTCTCGAGCCAGCGGGCGAGCTTGCCCACCGTGGTCGTCTTGCCGGAGCCCTGCAGACCGCACATCATGATGCCGGTCGGCGCCTTGCCCTTGGACCACTTGAGCTCGGTGTCGACCGGGCCCATCATCTTGATGAGCTCTTCCTGGCAGATCGCGACGAACGCCTGCTCCGGCGTGATCGAGCGCGTGCCGTACTCCTGGCTCTTGGCCTTGAGCTCGACCTGCTTGCCGCGGGTCTGCTCCTTGACGCGCTCGAGGAAGCGCTTGACGACGCGGAACTCGACGTCGCCTTCGAGCAGCGAGAGGCGAACGTCGCGGAGCGCTTCGTCGATGATCTCGTCGTTGAGCTCGGCGACGCCGGTCAGGCGCTGGCGAGCCGCACGGAATCCCTTGGCGAGGGTCTCTAGCACCGAGGTCCTATACCATAGGGAGGCCGCTTCATCCGCCGAGGAAGTGCCCGAAGGGCGCGTTTCCCCACGGGACTCACCGGGGCCAGAGTGCGATCGCGGCGACCTCGGGTGCGGGGTCGCGGGACAGCCGGTCGAGTACGCCGAGGTCGCCGCCGGTCGCGCGCCGGATCCACGCGGCTCGCGCGCACGCGGCACGGATCTGCGGATCGGGATCGTGCGAGAGGTGCTCGATCACGAGCCCGTCGGCGGCCAGTGGGAACGCCCACTCGAGCGCGCGCGCGACACCGATGCGCCGCATCGGATCGGCCGAGAGCGCCCAGCTCGACGCGACGTGCGTGGCGTCGAGCGGCTTCATGCCCTCGAGCGCGACCGCGAGCCCGCGGCCGAGCAGCGCGGCGGCATCGCGCGTGTCGACGGTGCCCGCATCGATGAAGCCCTCGGCGACCAGCTCGGGGTCGGGCGACACCTGGTCGTTCGGGGAGGCGAGCGCCGGCTGGGTCGCGAGTGCGATCACCGCCAGCTTGGAGAGCAGACGCCGAAGCGAGATCTTGCGCATGACGGTGCGCGCAACCTGCGCATGGCCTCGCGCACCGTCAAGGCGCCGCGCTCCACCTGGCACGAGACCTTCGGTATTCTCCTCTGCGATGTGGAGGACCTTCGCGCTGGCCGCGCTCGTCGGGTGCGGCTCCCGCCCGCAGCCGCCGACGCCCGTCATCCCACCCGCGCCGCCCCCGCGAACCGACGTGACGGCGCCCACGCCCGTCGCGCCCACACCGGCGCCGGAGCCGCGCGCGCACGCCGACGCCAATCGCTGCGACATGGTGCCCACCGCCGACATCGTGGTCGACGGCCTGCTCGACGACTGGCGCGACCAGCACGTGCTGACGCGCGTCGGCGCGCCGGCCGATGGCGCCGTCGCGGTGCGCTGCGCGTGGGACGGCACCGCGCTCGCGCTCGCGCTCGACCTCGCGGACGAGCGCATCGTGCGCGTGAAGGGCGGCGCGGAAGATCACGTGACGGTATCGCTCGCGGCGGCCGGCCGGCCGGTGAAGGTTGACGTCTATCCGGGCAACGCGCTCGCGAAGCCGCGGATCACGAAGTCCCGGCGCGTGCTGGTGGCCGACTCGCTGCAGCCGAAGGGGTTCTCCGTCGAGATCATGATCCCGGCCGCGGCGATCCCCGAGCTGTCGCCGGCGACCTCGTCGCTCGCGCTCCACGTCGTGTTCCACGACTCCGACGCGGCGAGGGGCGGCGATCTCGTGCCCGTGACGATCGACCAGCCGATCGTGCTCGGCGATCGCAAGGATCTGCTCGACGACTTCCTCGCCGCCGTCCAGCTGCACAAGGCCGACATCAGGCTCGACAAGCTCGTCGAGCTCGAGCCCGAGCGGAAGGGCAAGGAGCGGCTCGTCGCGGGCGGCACCGTGATCGGCGTGCTCACCGATCGATTCGCGTACGTCACGCTGCCGGCGGCGTCGGTCTCCGATGTCCGCGCCCTCCTGCGGTTGCCGCTCGGCCCGCGCGGCCAGCAGGTGATCGCCGCGCTCGTGCACCAGCCCGCGAAGGGTGGCTCGCGCGATCTGCTCATGCTGTGGACCGTGTGGAGCGGCCAGCTCCAGCCGCTCGTCAGCATCGTGGTCCGCGAGCAACTCGGCGAGCGCCTGCTCGACACGACGTGGGACATGGTG
>DAIRFU010000073.1:0-15709 GCA_036794935.1 Kofleriaceae bacterium
ACTGCTCGGCGGGCGCGAACGGGTGCATGCGGCCGAACTCGGGCCACGTCACCGGGATCATCTCGGTCGTCGCGTTGAGCTTCATCGTGCACGAGCCGAGCGGGATCATCGAGGTCGTCAGCGACAGATCCTTCTCGGCGAGCCGGTGCAGGTAGCGCAGCATCTCGTGCTCGGAGTCGTAGCGATTGAACGTCGGGTGGGTGAGGAACGCCGACGTGCGACGCAGTGCCGCCGGCAGCTCGGCGACCTCGGTCGCGCGGACCAGCTCGGCGATCTCGAACGGCAGCTCGGTCGTGCCCTCGGGCAGGAACGACTCGAGCAGATCGTGGACATCGGTGTGGCTCGTGGTCTCGTCGCACGAGATGCCGAGGCCGTCGTCGTAGCGGCGCAGGTTGAGGCCGCGCTCGAGCGCACGCGCGAGCACGCTCGCCTGGAGATGCGGATCGAGATCGATGCGAAGGGTGTCGAAGTACGCGCCCGCGCGCGGCGCGTGACCGAGCCGCGCGAGGCCGGCGGCGATGACCGCGGTGAACGCGCGCACGCGGCTCGCGATCCGCGTCAGACCGGCGGGGCCGTGATAGACGGCGTACATCGACGCCATCACCGCGAGCAGCACCTGCGCGGTGCAGATGTTGCTCGTCGCCTTCTCGCGGCGGATGTGCTGCTCGCGCGTCTGCAGCGCGAGCCGGAACGCAACCTTGCCCTTGGCGTCGCGCGACACGCCGATGATCCGGCCCGGCATCTGCCGGCGGAACTCGTCGCGCGCCGACAGAAACGCGGCGTGCGGACCGCCGAACCCCATCGGGACGCCGAGCCGCTGCGCGGTACCGATCGCGATGTCGGCACCGAGCTCGCCCGGCGGTACGATCAACGTGAGTGCGAGCAGGTCGGTCGCGCACGCGACGGCCGCGCCGGCCGCGTGGAGCTTGCCGATCGCGTCGCGTAGATCGAGGAGGTGACCGTCCGTCGTCGGATACGACAGCAACACGCCGGCGACTGCTGCATCCACGGCGTCCACGATCTGCGCCAGCGAGCCGACGCGCAGATCGATACCGATCGGCTCGGCGCGCGTGCGCATCACCGCGATCGTCTGCGGGTGGGTCGCGTCGTGGACCCAGAACACGCCGCGCGTGCCGTCCGCGTGGCCAAAGCACATGTGCATCGCCTCGGCGGCGGCCGTGCCCTCGTCGAGCAGTGACGCATTCGCGAGCGGCAGCGCGGTGAGGTCCTCGATCAAGGTCTGGAAGTTGATCAGCGCCTCGAGCCGGCCCTGCGAGATCTCGGCCTGGTATGGCGTGTACTGCGTGTACCAGCCCGGGTCCTCGAGCACGTTGCGCAGGATCACCGGTGGCACGATCGTGTCGTAGTAGCCCTGGCCGATGAACGAGCGCATGACCTGGTTGTCGGCCGCGAGGTTCTTCATCTCCTCGAGCAGCTCGTGCTCGCCGAGCGGCTCACCGAGCGCGAGCGGCTGCTTCAGGCGGATCGCCGGCGGAATCGTCGCGTCCGCGAGCTCCTCCAGCGACTGATAGCCGAGCAGCGCGAGCATCTCCGCGGTCTCGGTCTTCTGAGGCCCGATGTGTCGGCGTGCGAATGTATCCGATGGAGCGAGGACGTCCAGCTGCACGGGCGCACCCTAGCACCCTCCGCGGCCGCTTTGCAGGCTAGTACAGCACGCCGAGTGTCGCCGCCCCGCCGTAGAAGCGATCGGCCGCGCCGCCGACGTCCGGCGTCATCGGATCGGCGTCGCGGTTGTAGGTCTGCTCGCCGTTGCCGGTGAACGCGAACCCGAACTGCGCGACCTCGCCGCTCAGCCGCAGCGCGACACGGTTCGCGATCACGATATCGATCGCGGCCATCCCCTGCCCACCCGTGACCTTGGCCTGGCCGTACGACGTGAGCTTCTGCATCGCGCCTGTCGAGGTCACGAGCACCGCCTGACCGCCGAACAGGAGCGCGACCTGCTTGATGATCGGGATCCGGAACTCGAGCCCGGGATCGAAGCCCGCGTAGAGCACGTCGGGCACGTCGAGAATGTTGCCCTCCATGAGCTTGGAGCGATCGATCTTGAACGTGCGGTGGAAGTAGCCGGCACCGAGAGTCATCGTCGGCGCACGGCCGCTGTTGCCGAACGCGACGCGGAACCGCACGCCGAGATCCCAGTGCCGCTGGGTGACCGGGAACTTCGTGCCCGCCTGCACCGTCGACTCGAGGTTGAGCTTGAACGTCTGGTCGTAGTGGCCGGCAAAGCCGAGCCCGCTGATGAAGCTGTGCGGGTTGCCGAACGCGAGCGGATACAGCTCGCCGTCGACCCGCATGCCGCCGACCAGCGAATTCTTGTACGGCTTCGGCGCCTCCTCGAACGCGCGCGAGTTGAACTTCAACGACCGCGACGACATCGACGGGCCAGCCGAGATCCGGACCGCGACCGTATTCGCGGCACGGCCGCCGCCGGACGTGCCGCGCGCCACGCTGGAGGACACACCGATCTCCTCGTCGTCCACGTCGGCGCTCGCGACGCGCTTCTCCCGGCGGTCGTCACCATCATCATCGTCGCGATCGCGATCCCCGCCATCGTCCTCGTCGGACCGGTCGCGGTCGGCGCGCCGGTCGTCACCCTCGTCATCCGACCGCTCCGAATCGCCGTCACGCCGCTGCTCGTCCTCGCCATCATCCCGGCGCTCGCGGCTCTCGGCGCCGGCGAGCTTCTCGTCGAGCTTGTCCTTGAGCGCCTCCTGGAACTTCTCGGACTCGGCGCTCGCGAACTCGACCTTGAAGCCGCGCACCTTCTTGCCGTTGACGAACAGCATGAGGTGCAACAGGTGGCGCCGGCCCTTCTTGCGCAGGTCGCCCCGCAAGATCGCGTCGACCTCGAGCTCGCTCGCGAGCTTCTCGAGGTCCCTCTCCGACAGCTCGCTGCCGAGGTCGAGCTTGTCGACCGTACGGCTAACTGTCCGGGATCCCGAGACGGCGTAATCGTCGTCGAGCAGGTCGGCGACGACCTCCTGGACCATGCCGTCATCGTCGCCCTCGAACGGGACGACGGCGACACGGGGTTTTGCCAGGGCGGCCGCTGAAACCAGCAGGACCGCCACTCCGATCGAGACCGCGAGTGATCGAGTCATCGGAGCGTTGATTATATACACCCACCCTTGGTCCCGCGGCAGCACCTGTGTGGTGTCAACGCTTGCAAGCCGCCGCAATGCGTTGTCAGCTCATCCCGTGGACCCCGTCGATCGGCGCAACTTACGGATCACCGGCAAGCACCGCACCGTGACCGGCCCCAATGTCGCGGTGCAAAACGATGTCGTGGTGATCGTCACGCAGGCCTACGGGCCCCGCGGTGACAACCTGGTCGGCATCTCGGACGTCCAGTTCGACGGCCACCCCGCGGTGACGCTCGGGATCCGTGCCGCCGGCCGGGAGGGCCTCGTCCACCTGTCGCCGATCCACGGCGACGGCCGCAAGCAAGGCATGACCGATATCGAGCCCGGTACCCGGTGCGAGCTGTTCTGCCCGGTCTCGAAGCAGCCGCTCGACATCGTCGGCGAGGTCGAGGACGGCTCGGGCGCGCGCTACTTCGCGATCTACCTGACACCGCAGCTCTCGCGCGGCTCGATGGTGATGGTCTCGGACGTGTGGGGCCACTACCACTCGCGGATCATCGATGACTTCGAGCTGATCAGCGCGTGGGCCGCGTCTCAAGAGAGCTCGTAGAGATAGAAGTAGGCGCGCAGGTTCGCGTTCGCGAGCGGCTTCTTGATCCGCGGCCGTCCGAGCACATCCATGAACACACGCTCGAGCAGCGGGTTGCCGACCAGAAAGCCGGCGCGCCAGCCGGCGAAGCGCTGACACGTCCGCGCGAGCGCGCCGTAGATCGCCTCGAGATCCTGCTCGTCGAGGCGTTCGCCGTACGGCGGGTTCGCGAGCAGGAGACCGGCACGCGGCGGCTCGCGGCCGCGCTCGCGCGCGATGTCGGCGACCAGCTGGGGCGTCAGCGTCGCGACATCGGCGCGCTGCCACGTGATCGCGTCGGTGCAGCGCGCGGCGCGGGCGTTGTCGCGCGCGGCGGCGAGCACCTCGAGGTCAATATCGCAGCCGATCACGAGCGGTGCCGCGTCCGCGTAGAGCGGCGCCGCGGGCTGCCCCGCGGGACCGGCGATACCGAGCGCGTCGAGCCCGGGCGTCGAGCGTGGCGTCGCGCGCGCCATGTGGACCGCCTCGATCGGGATCGTCCCGGAGCCGCACATCGGATCGACCAGCACGTCGGCGCGCGGATCGAAGCGGCTCAGCATCAGCAGCACGGCCGCGAGGTGCTCGCGGAGCGGGGCCTCACCGGCCTCGCGCCGCCAGCCCCGCCGCGACAGCGACCCGCCGCCGAGATCGATCGACACGACGAGCTCGCCGCGGTCGTCCTGCCGCGCGACCCAGCGCGTCGCTGGCCCCTGGGGCCCGTGGAGGGGCCGGGACCCGCGCCCGGCCCCGGAGTCGACATGGAGCCGGATGCCGCGCCGGGCGAGCGTGTCGACGAGTGCGTTCTTGACCGTGCCGACGATCTGGCGCTCGCCGGCCGCGAAGTCCTCGACCCGGCGCGCCTCGACCGAGATGCCGTCACCGTCGCGCCACAGCGCGCGTGCATCGCCGCGGATGTCGGCCACGAGCTCGTCGTACAGCGGCTCGAGGCGGGTCGCGCGTGAGCGGTAGACGTCCCACACGACGCGCGTCGGCGTGCGGAGGTACGTGACCGCGGCCCACGCGAGGTCGCGATCGAACGGATAGACGAGCTGACCGAGCCCCTCCTTGCGCGGCTCCGGCGGACGGACACCGATCGCGCGCCGCGCGACGCGGATCAGCTCGGCGGCCATCACCACGTTGGTCTGCGTCGAGCCGACGATGCGTAGCTCGTCGACGATCATGACGGCCCGTTGAGCGTGGCGAGCAGCCCCGCATCGGCGAAGAAGCGCTTGTTCATGTACAGGCCGCGCTGGTCGGTGCCGGCCGGCCCCTTCGGGCGCACGTGCAGGTAGCGGCGCGCGAGCCGCGCGATGTTCGCGTCCCACTCGAGCAGGTACCAGGACACGATCGTCGCATCGCCGTCGTCCACATCGGTGCGCGCCAGCCACAGCGTGCGCTGCAGCTTCGCGAGCGGGCGCGCCTCTCCCACCATCGAGATCGCCGGATCCTCGACGATCCGCCACAGCCCCGACGGCTCGCGCGCGATCGGCACGGTCTTGATCTCGACGTCACCGCGCCAGTCCGGCTCGTCGTTGCCGCGCTCGATCACGCCGAGCAGACGCGCCGCACGGAGGCCCCACGCGCCCTTGTCGCGGCCGCGCTTGCCGAGCCGTACCCCGATGCTGCGATCTGCGGCACCGAGCAGGTCGTCGGCGGTCTCGGGCTCCTCGACCGGCGGCTCGGGGGCGCGCGGCTCGGGGATCGGGCGTGGCCACACCGCGCTCGCGGCATGCAGGCCACGCGGTGGGGCCTGGATGACGAGGTGCCCGCCGAGCAGGACCGGTCGCGGCTGCAGCGCCGCCGGCAGCGCGAGCCCACCGCTCTCGAGGGCCGCGCCGTGCCGCCACAGCCGCTCGCGCAGGCTGGGCGCGCGGCCGTCGACCTCGAGCACGAGCCGCGCCGCGATCGCGACGAGCTCGCCGCGTGTCAGCGCGTTGAGGAACCCGCAGAGATCGCCATGCCAGCGCGCGAGCACGCGTGCGCGCGCCGTGTCGATATCGAGCCCGCGCTCGCCGGCGACCTCGCTCGTCTCGAAGCGGCGTACGCGCAGCGCCGCGAGGCGGCGTACGGCTTCGGGCGCCAGCAGCTGGGCGAAGTGCTCGACCGCGTTCACGTGCTCCACACCGTAATCGCAAACGCGATCGCGCACGACCTTTCGGGCCGATCTCTCGAGCATGCTAGCGTGCTCCCGTGCGCGTCGCGCTCGTGCTGCTCGCCCTCGCCGCCTGCGCGCCCTCGATCGGCGGCCCGGCCGAGCAACAGCGCACACGCGATCGCGATGACGCCGCGCGGCTCGCGACTCAGCTCGCGGAGCTGCCTGGAGCGGTCCGCGCCGAGGTCACGCTGCACCGGCCGGTGTTCGATCCGCTGACGCAGGCGGCGACGCCGGCGAGTGCGGCGGTGCTCGTGGTGATCGATGATCGCGCCGACCACGCCGCGGTCCGGCGCTCGGCACTCGCGCTCGTCCGGGGTACGGCACCCGAGGTCGGCGAGCCGGCGATCGCGATCGAGCTCGGTGCGATCCGGCCCGTCATCACACATGTAGGGCCGTTCGCGGTCGAGACCCACTCGAAGAGCCGCCTCGTCGCCGTGCTTGCCATCGTGCTCGGCCTCATCGTCATGCTTTCCGGCTACATCGCGTGGCGCGAGCGCGTGCGCGTTCTCCGACACCGAGCGCGCCTGTGGCCGCGTGTGGGCTAACGGCCGCTCGCCGGCGGGAGCGAGCGATCTGTAGAGAAGTGAGCGGCTCGTGAAAGTTCGCAATTGCGATCTACACCACGCACGCGCAACGCTGCGTCGCGAGGGAGGCCGCCATGATCGGTTCGGCTCGTGCTGCATGGTTTGCGATCGCGCTCGTCGCTTGTGGACCCACCGCCGTGGAAAACGGCCCCGGTGGCGGTGACGACGACGGCAAGTCCGATACATCTCAGCCCGTGTGCGAGCCGGGCGAAACGCAGTCCTGCTACACCGGCGCGGCGGGCACGGCGGGCGTCGGTGTCTGCGTCGCCGGCATGCAGACCTGCGAGGCGAGCGGCACGTGGGGCGCGTGCGCCGGCGAGGTGACCCCAACCGGCGAGGTCTGCGGCAACAGCCTCGACGATAACTGCAACGGCACCCCCGACGAGGACACCGACACCGACGGCGACGGCTTCACGACGTGCGGCGGCGACTGCTGCGACACGACGAACGACGGCTGCGGCGATCCGGCGCTCGTCAACCCGGGTGCGTTCGAGGCGCCCGACAACATGGTCGACGACGACTGCGATGGGATGACCGACAACTCGGTCGCCGCCACGTGCGACACGAGCCTGACCAGCAACTCGGCCGATCCGATGGACTACGCGAAGGCGATCGAGCTCTGCCAGACCGCGACGATGACGGACAACAAGTGGGGCGTGATCAGCGCGCGCTTCGTGCTGCCGAACGGCTCGGGCACGCCGAACGCGGACCAGCGATCGATCCGACCCACGTTCGGCAGCACCACGGTGCGCGGCGGCAGCTCGTTCGTCGTGCTCTCGACCGGTAACGCGGCCGCGCCGAGCCAGACGAACCCGAGCTACCAGGCGTTCCAGGGGGGCCGCGACATCGGTACGTCCAGCGCGCTGCCCGCCGACTGGCTCGGTGCGAACGGAAACAAGGTGCCGAACGCAGCCGGCTGCCCAGGCCCCTCGGGGACGACCGGCCACGATCCGATCATGCTCGAGCTCACGATCCGCGCGCCGACGAACGCGAAGTCGTTCAAGCTGTCGACGAACTTCATGAGCTCCGAGTTCCCCGAGTGGACGTGCAGCCCCTACAACGACTTCTTCGTCGTGCTGCTCGACTCGACGTGGGCCGGTCAGCCGGCGAACCCGGCCGACAAGAACCTCGCGTTCTACAAGTCACCGCAGAACCAGATCTACCCGGTGGGCGTCAACCTGGCGCACGGCAATACGGGGCTGTTCCAGCAGTGCATGAACGGCAACACCGGCTGCTCGCTCGGTGCCACGTCCGGCACGATCAGCACGTGCGTCGGCACGGCCGAGCTCACCGGCACCGGGATGGATGCGGCGTCGGGAGGCTGCGGGGCGAGCAACCTCGCGGGCGGCGGCACCGGCTGGCTCGTGACGTCGGGCAACGTCGTCGGCGGCGAGGTCATCAAGCTGCGGATCGCGCTGTGGGACACCAGCGACGGCGTGCTCGACTCGCTCTCGATCATCGACAACTTCGAGTGGTCGGTCGAGGCCTCGGAGCCCGGCACGGTCATCCTCTGATCGCGGGCGCGACCCTCAACGCCTCCCGCGAACGGCGTAGCGCGCCCGAGCGCTACCGCAAGACGATCGACGCGGCGTTGCTCGCGTCGAGCTTCGTCACGAGGTTCGCCTTGTTCTCGGAGAGGATCCAGGCGGTCACCGCGGCGGCCTCGTCGGCGGTCAGCGTGCCGGGATGCTTGGGCGGCATCTTCGCCGCGACGAACCCGAGCACGTCACTCGCGGTGTGAAACGCGATGCCCTTGCGCAGCTTCGTGCCCGCACGCGGCTGCTCGGGCAACGCGCCGTCGCCGATCACGGGCGGGCTCGTCTTGCCACCCTCCCCGTGGTCGCCGTGGCAGCTCGCGCACTTCTTGTCGGCGTAGACGCGCTTGCCGATGTCGTACTGCTCGGCGAGCGCCGCCTGCGCGAGCGGGCCATTGTCGGCCACGGGCGCCGCCGGCTCGACGGGTGCCGCCGGCTCGGCCGGCGTTGCGGGAGCTGCGGGCTCGGCCGGCGTCGCGGGAGCCGCGCCCTCGGCCATCGGCGGCTGGGCGGGTGCGGACTGGGTGCCACCGCATGCAGCGGAGAGCAGGAGTGCGAACAAGGCGATGCGCGTCATGGCGCAGACAGTAGCCGAATTCGCGCTCGCGGGAGCTACGCGACGCGCGGCAGCAGCGCCCAGTAATCGAGCTCGAGCACGATGCGCGGCTCCTTGGTCCCGGACAGCAATGACGGCACCGAGGCGACCTCGCCGGCCGGCACGTTCTTGACCGCGTTGAGCCGCAGCCGGAGCGCGCCGACGTCCTTGCGTCCCGGCACCTCGGCCTTCTCGAGGACCTGGGTGAACGCGCGCAGCGTGTCGCCGGCGAACGTCGGGCCGACGTGTGCGCCACCGTTCCACGCCGCGATACGCAGCGTGGTGCCGAGGCCGTTCTGCGCGAGCGACATCGCGACGCTGATCACGTGGCCGCCGTAGACGAGTCGCTTGCCGAAGCGCGAGCTCGCCATCCCCTGCTGATCGAAGTGGACCTGCGCGCTGTTGTGATACAGCCGCGTCGCCTGCATGTGATCCGCTTCCTCGATCGTCATCGCGTCGGGGTGATTCAGGCGCTCGCCGACGTCGTACGCATCCCAGTACGCGCCCGGGTTCATCGCCCACGCGAGATCCGGATAGCGCTGGAGGTTCATCACGTCCGGCACCGGCAGGCGATCGGGCGTGACCACCGCCGGTAGCTGCGGCTGCTGGTTGATGCCCTTGGCCGCGGCCTTGTCGCGCTTGGGCACCATGACCCAGCGGGCGAAGGTGAGCACCTCCTGCCCCTTCTGGTTCGTGCCGCGCGTGCGGACGTAGACCACGCCGGCCTCGCCGCTCGAGACCTCGCGCAGCCCGATCACCTCGCTGTCGGCGACCAGCGTGTCGCCCGGGTAGACCGGGCGCGTGAACCGGACGTCGGCATAGCCGAGGTTCGCGTTCGCGTTGTGCGAGATATCCGGCACGGTCTTGCCGAACACGATGTGGAACACCAGCATGTCCGGTATCAGCTCGCGCTGGAACCCGAGCGAGCGGGCCAGCTCGGTCGAGGACGCGAGCGGCGAGCGGTCACCCGTCAGCGAGATGTACGTCGAGATATCGCCGCCGTGCAGCGTACGGGGGACCGCATGCACCAGCTGCTGGCCGATGCTGAAGTCCTCGAAATAGCGACCTGTCGAGACCTTGTTCATGACACGCGGGCGGCGACCCTATACCGCGCCCACGGCCCAGAACAAGGCTTAATCAGACAGCAATACGGCGTACGCGAAGCTCTGCGGAGCGCCATCCCACGCCGGGAACGTCGCCTGCTTCAGCGCGTTTTGCACGCAGTTGCCCTCGGACATGCCCTTGAAGTCGCCGCTCACCGACAGCTTGCTGATCTTGCCCGAGGGCTCGATCGTCATGTGCACCATCGCGGTGCCGAGCTTGCCCTCGTAGCAGGCCTTCGCCTTGCCCTCGACGGCCTCCATCGCGCTCTTGAAGTCCGAGCCCGTGAGCTTCTTCTTGTCGAGCTTGGGCTTCGCCGGCTTCTTGTCGGTGACGCCGGCTTCTTTGAGCAGCGCGTCGAACGATGGCTCCCCCTCGCCCGTCTTGGTGCCGTCTGCCTTCTCGGCCGTCGCGCTCGGCTGGGTCTTGACCGGAGCCGGCTTGGTCTCCTGCTTCGCCACGTCCTTCTCGACGTGGTGCTTCGCGCGCTCGGTCTTGTGATGAGCTTTGGTCTCGGCCTGGTCGTCGGCGGGTTGCTCCGCGTCCACCGCGGGCTCCGCGGCGACCGGCGCGGCCTCCGCCGGAGCCGCGACGGCGGCGGGCTCGGGCACGGGCGCAGGCGGAGGTGCAGGCTGCGCGACGGGTGCGGTCGGAGGCGCGATCGCGACGGTGTTCGCGGGTGCCGCCGCGTTGTCGCTGGTCTTGCTCACCTGCATGAAGATGACGGCGCCGGCGGCGGCCGCGAGGCCAACACCGATCACCGCGAACAGTCCCGTCTTGCTCTTGCGCTGCTGCGACGGCAGCGCGAACGCCTTGCGCGCGGGTGCGGCGGCCGGCGTGGCCACCGCGGGCGCTGCCTCGACGGCTGCAGCGGCGACGGCCGTTGCAGCGAACGCGCTCGCCTTGGTCTCCTTGGCTTCCTTCGCGGCTTCTTTCGCCGCTTCCTTGGCGGCCTTCCTCGCCGTCCTGTCGGCCGCGACGACCTCCGCCTTGGGCGGCAGGTCCTCGAGCGCCGGCAGCGAGACCATCTTCGCCGGCTGCGGCAGCGCGATGTTCTTGAAGCTGCCCGACGACGACGCGAGCACGTCGTCGATCTCCGGCTGGGTCGTGATGCGGCGGCTCGACAGCCGCTGCTTCGTCGACTGCGCGAGGTTGCGGATGTCGTGCAGTCCGCTGTCCTCGTCGCGCTCCTCGCGCTTGACCGGCGCACCCTGCGGCTCCGGCTCGCTCGCCGTCAGCTGCGGTGGTGCTGCAACGTTATCGCGACTCTCGGTCGTGCCCGATGATCCGTGCTGCATACTGCCCTCCAGACGCGCGAGCGTCCGATTTGGAAGGTCTTCGAAATAACCCGAGGGGACCTGCTCGTCCAGGGTTTTCATCGCAGCGCGGAGTTGGTCGTCCATATCGTCGGGCATGGCGTTACTTACGGGCGGCAGATATTGGCTCGGTCGCGGCAAGGCGCTGGCGCAGCAGGCGACGCGCCTCGTTGACGCGCCAGGCCACGGTCCCTTCGGGAATCTCGAGAATCTCGGCAATCTGTTTGTGCGGCAGCTCCTCGATCGTCGCGAGCACGATCGTCACGCGCAACGACGGCGAGAGCTCGGCGATGGCCTCGAGCACGCGGTGGATCTCGGCGCCGTGTTGCGCCTTCTGGGCAGGATCCGGTGCGTGCTGTCCGAGTGCCTCGGGCCGGCCACCGACGTGAGCCGCCTCGGTGCTGCCCTTCTGCGCCAGGGCCGCGCCGCGCTTGCCGCCGCGCAGCGAGTTGAGCGCGGTGTTCACCGTGATCCGGTACAGCCACGTGAAGAAGTCGGCGCGACCATCGAACGTTTGCAGGCCGCGAAACGCGCGCACGAACGTCTCCTGCGTGGCGTCGTCGGCATCACTGTGATTGCCGAGGATATGAAGAGCGGCGGCGTACACGCGTCGTTGATGGCGCCGGACCAGGCGCCCGAAAGCATCGCGGTCACCCTCGCGAGCCCGATCCAGGTCGGGATCCACGTCAGCCATCGCAAGGCACTATAAGGTGACCGGGGTTTGGACAACAGTTCATCGACGAGCTTTGGGTCATCGGCGGCGATCGGCCTCGAACAGCTTACCGACAAGTCCCGCCGCGAGGTCGGCCAGCCGCGCAAATGCCCGCGCCGCCTCGGCCTGTCCGACCAGCCGCCCCTGCACGCGCCCCGCCCCCGCGTGGCCGGCCTCCGAGGCGCGCTGGCGGCTCGCCAGCTCGAGCACGTTCAACGGATCCGGACCGCCGAGCTGCTTGCGCAATGCGGCGAGGCGCGCCCTCGCCTCGCCCAGTGCGTCCGCGCAGTCGTCGGCGTATGCCGCGACGAGCCCCTGGCCGGCGGCTCCGTCCAGCCCGACCGTCAGCGCGTCGAGATCGACGAGCGCGAGGTCGCGCAGCCGCGTCGACAGCGCCTCGTCGGGTTCGCGCGCGGCCGGCGCTCGGGCCTCGAGCTGCGACTGGAGGATCACTTCTTGGCGTCCTTGTCGGTCGCGAAGCTGGTGTCCGTGCCCGCGGCGAGCGCCTTCTGGCGGGCCAGCTTGTCGCTCGCCATCTTCTCCTTGAGCTTCGCGAGCGCGTCGTCGCCGTCGGCCGCGGCGGCGGGCAGCGCGGCGAGCTTCTGATCGAACAGCTGCGCATCGGCTTCCTCGCCGCGCATCGCCGCATCGACCTCGGTCTCGATCGCCTCCTGATCGATGCGCTCCTCGGCACGCTGGAACTTGTCCCACACCGACGAGTCGTTCCCGAACGCATCGCCGCCCGCCGAGCGCGCCGCCGCGATCTGGGTCGCCAGCGTGCCCTTGCGGAGCTTGAGCATCTGCAGCTTGGTCTCGAACTCCTTGCGGCTCTTGTTGAGCTGGATCGCGTAGCTCGCTGCCTCGTGCTTGTCGCGCTCGATCTTCGTAGCCTCCTGCTCCGCGGCCTTCTTCTCGCGCAGCGCGACCTTCGCGGCCTCGTCATCTCCGGCCTTGATCGCGAGCATCGCGCGCTTCTCCCACTCGCCCGCCTTCGCGCGATGCTTCTCGATGTCGTTATCGAGCTGCTTCGCGGTCGCCTTGTAGCTGAGCAGCTCCTGGAGCGCCTTCTTGCGGCCCTCCTCGAGCTCGAGGATCGCCATCTCGAGCTCTTTCTCGGGATCGATTGCCTTGTCGAGCGCGGAGTTCGCCTTGCTCGAGATGCCGTCCTTGATCCGCGAGAAGATGCCCATGCCGCGATTCTAGCGCCTATTCCTTGCCGAGCGCGTACTTGCGGTAGTTCTTAAGGAACTGGTCGTAGGTGAGCCCGAGCAGCTGGGCCGCTTCCTTCTGCTTGTAGCGCGTGCGCTCGAGAGCGTCCCTGCACAACCACGCCTCGAACGCGTCGACGCGCTCCGGCAGCGGCAGCTTCCCGTCGTCGTGGAAACCCGGACCTCCGACCGGCGCCTGCCGCGCGTCGCGCGCCTCCGGCGGCAGCGCGAGATCGACGTCGGCCGCGGTGAGCACCTCGCCTTGCGCCATGTACATGGCGCGCTCGACCACGTTCTTCAGCTCGCGCACGTTGCCCGGGTAGTCGTAACGCGCGAGCCGATCGAACGCCTCGGGGCCGATGTCGCGGACGACGATCCCGGCGACCTCCTGGCGGAAGCGCATCAGGAAGTAGGTCGCGAGCACCGCGATGTCCTCGCTGCGCTGCGCGAGCGGCGGCAGATGGATGACCTCGAACGCGAGCCGGTCGTAGAGGTCGGGACGGAACGTGCCGTCGGCCATCGCCTGCTTGAGGTCGGCGTTCGTCGCCGCGATCACGCGCACGTTGACCTGGATCGAGTCGCTGCCGGCGACGCGCTCGAACCGCTGGTACTCGAGCACGCGCAGGATCTTGGCCTGGAACTCGAGCGACATGTTGCCGATCTCGTCGAGGAACAGCGTGCCGCCGTCGGCGAGCTCGAACTTGCCTTCCTTCTGCTTCGTCGCGCCGGTGAACGCGCCCTCCTCGTGACCGAACAGCTCGCTCTCGAGCAGGCTCTCGGCGACCGCCGCGCAGTTGATCGTGATGTACGGCTCGCTCGCGCGCGGCGACAGCATGTGGATCGCGCGCGCGACCAGCTCCTTGCCGGTACCGCGCGGTCCGAGCACGAGCACGGGACGCGGCACGGGCGCGACGCGCTCGACCTTGTTCATCACCGTGCGCATCGCCTGCGAGTCACCGACGATCTCCCAGCGTCCGGCCGCCTTGCGCAGCCGCTCGTTGGTCGCGCGCAGCTTGCTGTTCTCCTGCTCGAGGCGCTTGCGGTCGATCGCGTGCTTGATGATGCGCTCGACCTTCTCGACGGAGATCTCGAGCTTGTCCTCGAGGTACGGGTCCTTGGTGATGAAGTCGGCCGCGCCGGCCTTCACGGCCGCGACCGCATCATCGATCGTGCCGTGGCCGGTCAGGATGATGATCGGGAGCTCCGGCTTGCGCGCACGGATCGCCTTGCAGATCTCGATACCGGTGCGCCGGCCGGCACCGAGATCGAGATCGAGGATCACGAGATCGGCCTCGTTGCCGCCGAGCCACGCGATCGCGTCCTCGCCGTCGTCGAAGCTGACGACGTTGCCGCCCTTGGCGCGGAACACGTCGCCGAGCAGCCGGCGAACCTCGGCCTGATCGTCGACGCAAACGATGGTCCCGATCATGTGCGCTCCGCGCTCGTCCACCGCGGCAGCGCAGCGAGTCCGGCCTTGTCGGTGGGCAGCGTGATCGTGATGGTGGTCCCTCGCCCTTCCTCCGAATCGACGGTGATGCGCCCGTGATGCGCCGAGATCACGCGCTCGGCGATCGCGAGGCCGACGCCGGAGCCGGTCTCCTTGGTCGTGAACCCGGGCACGAACAGTCGGCCGAGGTGCGCGCGCGGGATGCCGGGCCCGGTATCGGCGACCACGAGCTCGATGATCGGCGCTGCGCTCGCACCCGGTCCCGCGATCGAGCGCACGCGCACCGCGACGTCGCCGCGGTCGACCGCACACGCCTCGGCCGCGTTCGAGACCACGTTGAGGAGCGCCTCGCGCAGCAGCATCCGGTCCCCCCGCACGTCGGGCAGCGCCGAGGTGTGCTCGAGCGTGATCGCGACCTGCTGCGTGCGCGCCTGCGCGGCGATCACCACCTCGTGCAGCAGCGGGGGCAGCGGCACGAGCTCGACCGTCGGCGTCGGCGCCTGCATCGAGCGCAGGTACTGGGCCCACTCCTCGTAGAGCGCGGTGACGTCCTTCTCGAGCTCGCGCAGCCGATCGTGGACGTCCCCCTCGGCAGCGAGCTTGCGTGCGGACCGCGTGCGCGCGCCGATGATGCCGAGCAGGTTCTTGACCCGGTGGCCGTGCGCGTAGACGCCGGCGAGCACGTCGTGGCGCGCGACCTCCGCGGTCGCGGTGACGAGCCGTGGCGCGACCCCCGCCGCCGCCGCGCCCGCCCCCGGGTTCGCGGCGTCGAGCAACCGCCCGACCACGACGCCGAGGCTCGGCGACTGGGCATCGAGCATGCGCGCGGCGTTGCGCCAGGCCAGGCCGTGGTTGGCGTCGATCCGCAGGGCACGCTCGATCTCGACGAGCTCGCCGGCCTGGTCGCCGCGATCGAGCACGAGCAGCGCGAGCCGGCACGCCGCGGCGGTGTTGCCGGGCTGGAACGTGAGCCCCTTGCGGTACGCCTGCTCGGCGCGATCGCGCGTCTCCGGATCGTCCTCGCACAGGCTCGCGCGCAGGAAGTGGAGCCGCGCGCGATCGATGGCCGCCAGGTCGGTCGCCGCGACCGCGTGCGCGAGCGCCTCGAGCTCGCCGATCAGCTCGCCGCGATCGAGCGCCGCGACCTTGCGCGCGCGCCGCTCGAGGCGCCGCAGCCGTAGCGCCGAGCCGTCGCGCCCGGCGGCCTGCGACTCGCGCTCGACCTCGGCGAGTGCGTCGTCGACCATGATGTCGGTGACGTTCGCGTCGCCCGCGGTCTGGCGCGCCGCGAGCACGAACGCGAGGTACAGCGGGTACCCGG
>DAIRFU010000570.1:0-4671 GCA_036794935.1 Kofleriaceae bacterium
ATCCTCGACAAGTACGAACAGGAAGGATCGCCCTACTACTCCACCGCCCGGCTGTGGGACGACGGCATCATCGATCCGGCCGATACGCGGCAGGCCCTCGCGCTCGGGTTGTCGGCGGCGTTCAATGCGCCGATCGGTGCGGCGAGGTTTGGGGTGTTCCGGATGTAAGTCTCTTCGGGCGACGTTCACTCAGCCAGACTCGACGGACAGCCGCTCGCCAAGAGCTTCAACAGGAGGTCAGGAGGCAAGGAGATCAGGAGTTATTGATTTAGATCTCAAGTCGCGGCGGCATGCGCTGGAATATCTTTTCTCTAAGAACCATTTCTCCCGATCTCCTTGCCTCCTGAACTCCTGCAATGCTTTTCGAGAGTGGCTGTCGTTGAAACCCTTGGAGCAGCGTGCCTTCACTACTGATATCGACGTCCGGCCCGGTGATGACGGTCTCCCTGAACCGGCCACAGGTGCGCAATGCGTTCAACGAGGAGCTGATCGGGGAGCTGACGGCGTGGGCCGCATCACCGCTGCCCGCCACCTGACGGCCGGTTTCGCGCTGACGAACACGCGCCTGCAGGTCGGCGACCCGATCTACGATCCGAACCGCGGCGCGCTGATCGCCGAGCCGTATAGTAACCAGGTCCACCTCCCGAAGGCGTACGTGAAGTGGGAGGACGACAACCTGACCGCGATCGTCGGCACGTTCCGCGCCGGCTTCGGCCAGCGCCTCGTGTTCGACAACTCGCAGTACTACACGCCGAACGGCCTCTACCTCGACGACCAGCTGTACTACTCGGCGGATCTGTCGACCGCGTGCAAGGAGTCCGCGGGCGAGCTGCTCGTGTCGCCGTGTTCGGGCGCCGCCGGCTCGGAGTACGTGACGCCGGACTTCCGCTGGCGCGATGGCCTGCTCGGTGTCGGTGTCGGCGCGAAGCGGATCGAGCTCTCGACCGGCTGGCTGCAGCTGTTCGGGTTCGCATCCGTCAACCGCAAGGGCATCTACCAGTACGAGCTCGTCGATCGCGGCAAGTGCGACGATCCGCACGCCGATGATGATCCGGACTGCGCGGCGCCGACCGTGTACGTCAAACCCGACGGCGATCTGCTCGAGCCGACGACGCGCCACGCGTTCGCGACGCTGCCGAACGTGTTTCTCGAGAAGGTCGCGGGCGCGAACATCGGCTACTACGCGGATCGCCGCAACGCGGTCGGGTTGACCGCGTACGCCGCGAGCGAGAGCGATCTCGTCGACGGCATCGACCTCGACGTCCAGGAGTGGTCGCGCGTGCCGTACGGCAAGCGGTTCGGCGCGCTCGGCGCGAACTTCTCGTTCGGTCGCGGCCCGCTCGATCTGTTCGGCGAGGCGGCGCTCAGCTTCGACGCGATCCCGCGCCCGGATCCATCGCTGACGCCGGCCAACGGGGGCGGCGGTCCGGCGGCGCTGATCCGGTCGACGTTGACCCGCAAGCGCGAGGAGCTCGAGCTGGTCGCGCGCTACTACTCGATGGACTATGCGAACCCGTTCTCGCGGCCGATCTCCGAGGCCGACGAGTTCGACGGCCAGCGTGCGCGCGACGAGGCCGGCGTGCGCGCCCGCTACACGCGCACGACGAAGGATCTATCGCTGCGCGCGCTCGTCGACGTGTGGGCGAACCCGTCGGCCCCGAACGTCCACTACCTCGGGCTCGACATGAACCCGCCCAAGCTCGAGACATACGTGCGCGCGAACGTGAAGACCACGCCGGTCCTGTGGCTCGGCCTGTGGGAGCGCTACCAGGACAAGGACATGTCGCGCGGCGGTCACGACCAGTGCTACGAGATCTCGACCGAGACCGACGAGAACGGCGAGCCGATCCCGTGCGGTGGCCGCCAGCTCTCGACGTTCGTGAGCGCGAAGTACGTGCCCGACAGGAAGCTCGCGATCCACGCGCAGCTCGGTCACTACCTGCTCGACGACAACACCCGCATGGATCTGAAGAGCAAGTTCCGCCAGGACCTCTCGGCGTGGCTGATCGCCTACTACAAGCCGAGCCCGAACTACCGGTTCCGCGGCCGCGTGCGTTACCTCGACGAGGCGATCAGCGACAACACGTACCTCGAGCGCTCGGTCGCCGCGCTCGCCGAGGCGACCATGCGACTGCGCGACCGGGACACCTTGCGCGTCCGGATCGACGGGCGCTACTGGCTGGACAAGCGGATGAGCACCACCGAGCGAGTGCCCAACCCCGAGCTCAGCCTGTGGTTGATGTACGAGGCGCGCCTCTAAGTCCTCATTGACTCGCGGTGGCCGGGTGATAGCGTCACAGCTGATGCGCATACCGCCCTCGGTGTTCGTGATGGCTCTGGTGACGGCGGTACCGTTCGGACTCGGGATCCGCGACACGCTGACCGCGAAGCGGGTCGCCGGCTCGGACGCGTGGGAGGGCCTGGCCGATGGCCAGAGCCGCGCCGAGCGCGAACGCCAGCTCGCCGATTACGAGGCCGAGCAGCGGCGCGAGGACGCCGAACGCGAGGCGCGCGCCGCGCAGCACATCGCGCAGCTCGATCAGCTGTTCGGCCCGAAGCCAGCGGCGATGGGGGCGCTCTTCGATGGCGTCCAGCTCGGCGCGGCCGGCGCGGACCTGCCCCAGGACGTACGCAAGCGCCTCGACGACACGATGCGCGACGGCTTCATCACGGTGACGTTCGACGGCGATGACAGCGCACTGTTCGTCGTCGCCGTCACACTCGCCTCCGACGACGACGCGCGCGACACGTGCGACCAGCTGGGCGCCAAGCTCGCCGCGGCCTGGGGACACTCCGTCGCCGGCGTGTGGATCGATCCCGCGGCGCACCAGCGCGCGACCCTCGTCACCGGCGAGCCCTGCGAGCTGCGCTTCGAGCGCTACCTCGACGCGAGCGACTTCGTGGCGAAGCTGCCGTTCGCCGCGATCGGCGGCCGTGCGGATGCGCTCGCGACCCAGCTCGGCGCTGCCGTCGAGGCCGAGGGCGACCACCTGTACTGGACCCTGCCCGGCGTCGGGGCCAGCACCGGGACCAGCCGCGTGACGGCATTCAGCAGCGATGACGGCCGCATCGTCGGCTTCACCGTCGCGTCCGCCGCCGATTTCGACTCGACGACCGCGATTCGCGACGCGCTCGCGAAGCAGCTCGGCGGCTCGCCGGAGCGCAGCATCGAGGAGGGCGAGCCGACGGGGAGCGTGGTGTGGGAGTGGAAGCGTGGCCGCGCGCCGGTCACGCTCGAGGAGACCGCGGGCGGAACGTTCAGCATCTCCGCCGGGACGATGTCATGGGACTGACGACGATCATCGCCGGCGTCGATCTGTCGGTGCCGAGCGAGCAGGCGCTCGATCGCGCGGCCGCACTCGCGCAGCACAACGGCGCGCTGCTCGTGATGGTCAACGCGCAGGCCGACGACGCGCCGATCGAGAACGTCGACAACGAGGTCCTGAAGCAGCTCGGTGAGGTCTCGGAGGCGGTGCGCGCCGAGGAGGCCAAGCGGCTGGCCGTGCGCGAGCAGCAGCTCGCCGCGCGCGGCATTCGCGTCGAGCTCGTGTACCGCGGCGGCCCCCCGGGCGAGGTCGTGTCGGAGATCGCGGCGGAGCGCGGCGCGGAGCTGATCGTGATCGGCACGCACGGCCACACCGGCCTGCAGCGGTTCTTGCTCGGCAGCGTCGCGACCGCGGTGCTCCGCCACGCGCCATGCGACGTGCTCGTCTGCCGGAGCGGGCTGGACGCGAGCACGCCCGGCGAGCCGGCTCCGTTCTCCCGGCCGCTCGTCGCCACCGACTTCTCGGCCTCGGCGGGGCGCGCGCTGCGCAACGCTGCGGCGCTGACCGCGGCGGGCGCACCGATCGAGATCATCCACGCGTGGCAGCTTCCGGCCGGCTCGTGGGGTGCGACGCTGCTCGGTCAGACGCGGTTCCCGTGGTCGACGGTGCGCGACGCGGTGCTCGTCAGCGCTCAGACGCAGGCGGACAAGCTGGTCGCCGGGTCTGCCGACCTCGGCCACCCGCTGCACGTCCAGCTCGTCCAGGGTCCGGCGCAGTCCGTGATCACGGCCGCGGCGGAGAGTGGTGGCCATGATCTGATCGCGATCGGCACCCACGGCCATCGCGGGTTCCGGCGCCTGTTGCTCGGCAGTGTCGCCGAGGGTGTCATCCGGCACGCACCGTGCTCGGTGCTCGTCGCGCACGGCGAGCACGCCGGCGATACGTCCAGGGTCAAGAAGCTGTAGCGGCTCAGGAGCCGGCGAGCCGCGGCCCGCACGTGCAGATCGCCGCGACGAGCGCGTCGATCTGGATCGGCTTGACGAGGTGGAGCTGGAAGCCCGCCGCGGCGGCGGCGCGGACATCCTCGGCGCGCGCGTAGGCGGTGAGTGCGATCGCCGGGGTGTCGCCGCCGCGCTCGGCTGGCAGGGCGCGGACCCGGCGCAGCAGCGAGTACCCGTCCTCGCCGGGCATCCCGATGTCGCTGATCAGCACGTGGGGCGGCTCGACCTGGAGGATCGCGAGCGCGTCGGGGGCCGACGGAGCGCGCGCGACGGTGGCGCCGGCCTGCTCGAGCAGCTCGGCGATCAGCTCGCGCGTGTCGTCGTCGTCATCGACGAGCAGCAGGCGCAAGCCACGCAGCGGCTTGCCGCCGACGCCGGCCGGCGTGCTGCGCTCGGGCTCGCTG
>DAIRFU010000074.1:0-15697 GCA_036794935.1 Kofleriaceae bacterium
GATTGGACGGCCGCAAATTCCCGATTGGACGGCCGCAGATTCCCGATTGGACGGCTGCCGGAGAATGCGCTCGGTCTCGGCTCAGGGTCCCGGGCGAACGATGGTGAAGGTCAGCGTGCCGACGGCGTTGTCGCCCGCCGGCTTCTTGTGCGCCACGACGGTACGCGTCGGATAGTCCATTCCGTCGTAGCTGGCCGTGATCTGCGTCTCGCCATCGGGAACGTTCAGGACGACGTACGTGCCGGCCAGGGATGGATCGAGGACGTCCAGCCCGACCAGGTTGCCGACATCCATACCGTCCTGCTGGACGTGAACGGTGGCGTCACCAACCAGCGTCTGGGTCGAGATGTCGCTGCAGTCGGTGACCACGAAGAACAGCGCACCATTGGTGGTGTCGTCCTGCCCTCCGAGGAAGCCTGCAATCTGGTCGAACGTGGCATTGGACATCATCAGCACGGGCACATTGGCCATACTCGCTGCGACCGGGGACGCCGGATACATGAAGGTCGTACGATGCGCGGGAACCGATGTCGGATCCTCGAGATTAGGAGCCGGCTCCTGCGCGCGCACGTAGCCATCGATCGGCACGGCGCCCGTCGTGATGTCGCCGGTCGTGAATGCCCCCGTCGCATCGCTTGTCGCGGTGCCGATCGCAGTGGCGGAGCCATTGTCGAACACGTCGACGGCGACATTCGCGACCGGTGTCGTGCCGCCCTGCCCGAGCTCGACGGTGTTGCCGGACAGCGTGATCGGGTCGTCCGCTGTGGTCGGCTCGGCCATCCCGAAGCAGGTGAAATCGTAGTTCGGAGGGGGCGCGTCCTCGAAGACCTGCATGTCGATCGGCGGCGCGTCCTGGATGACGATCTGTGCATCCGGCTTGGCGTGGTCCTCGCCGCAGGCGGCGAGCGCGAGCACGGCGACGGCAATAGCGCGCATGTTCCCCATGCGCGCGTTCGTACACCAATTGAACTCGCGTTCCAATGATCTTCTTGGTTACGTGGCCCGCCGCACAACCGTTGCAGCCCGCGCTCGACGTACTGAACATGCGTAACATCGGCCACCCTCGCCGCGCGCGGAGGGTCTCCGCAAAATGGCGAAGGTCGCCGCGGCGCCGGAAGCGTCGGATCGACGCCGCCGGGAATCGGCGGCAAACCCGCGACGAGCCCGGCGACCGCAGGCGGCGGCGGCAGCGTCGGCTTCCTCCAGACGTACACGCCCGAGGGCATCGAGCCGACGCTCACGCCCTCCGCCGTATCGCCAGCATTCCAGCCCAACGGCACCATCAAGACGCGTTAGCGCGCTCGACGGGCCAATGCGGAGCGCATGCTATGTGCTCGTCTCGCAGAGCAGCCGGCGCATCGAGCACTTCCGGCGCAACGCCGACGAAACCTGGAGCTGCCGGCGGACGAACCAGCCGGCTGATCACACGCGACGCAAGACGACGATGTGCTCGGCTTGGGCCGGGCCCGAAGGCGCGGCGCTCGGCGACGCCGAGCATCGGGCGCTCCTGCGACCCCGCCAACTGACACCGCACAGATCCGGGCTATCATCAGCACATGGCAACGATTCGCGGACGTGTTCGCAACGGACGAATCGTCGTGGACGAGCCTACCGATCTTCCCGAGGGCAGCGAGGTCGAGTTGGTTCGAGCGGACGAGGACGAGATGTCGGACGAGGAACGCGCCGCGCTCGATCGAGTCTTGCTCGCGGCGATCCAGAGTGCGCGCGAGGGCCACACGATCGATGCGGATGACGTCCTTGCCGAGCTCGGCGAGACGGCTTGAAGGTCCAGTTCGAGCGCCAAGCACTCGCTCAGATTCGCGCGGCGCACCAGTGGTGGACTGCGAATCGCATTGCAGCTCCGCGTCTGTTCGCCAAAGAGATCGCGCACATCATCAGCAAGCTTCGTCGCGGTGAACGCGTTGGCGTCGAGTACGTGTCCTAGGTCGTCTCAGACGTTCGAAGAGTGCTCTGCCCGCGAACGCGTTATCACGTCTACTACATCGTCGATCGACCACGCGACACTGCGATCGTCCTTGCGATCTGGAGCGGCGTGAAGCACCACGGCCCACCATTGCACCAACCGTGACTGGCTAGCCAAAGGCGATCGTCTTTGTCGACCGGAGCGAGTGCGAACCCGGCGGCCTCGAGATACTCGATACCGAACGGGATCCCCATGATGGTGATGAAGTTCAGAATCACATGCGACGCAAGACGACGATGTGCTCGGCCTTGGGCCGGGCACCGAACGCGCGGCGCTCGGCGACACCGAGCATCGGGCGCTCCTGGGACGCCCACGCCTCGATGACGACATCGGCGGTGACCGCGTCGCGCAGATCGTCGAGAGCGTAGAGGGCGCGACCCTGGGCGACGGAGTCGCCGAGGACGATCACGGCGGGGCGACCGGGCGCGAGCGCGGTGGCGATGCGCTCGACGATGCCGGAGAGCGCGCGCTTCCAGCGGCGCAGCGCCTCCTCGGGATCGTCCGCGAAGCTGCGCCGCGAGCCGACCTCGCCCGCGTCGAGCTCGCGGTGGCGCAGGCCAAGAAAGTCGAAGCGCAGGCGCTGGTGCTCCGCGTAGTCGTAGGTACCGGCGTACGGCGGCGACGTGATGATGCCGGCGGCGCTGCCGGCGGGGATGACGTCGGCGAGCTTGCGGACGTCGAGCTCGAAGACCTCGGGTGGGGCCGCGTGAATCTTCGCGAGATCGGCGAGGCCGGCGCACAGCAGATCGACGCGCTGGGCGAACAGGCGGGCGGCCTGGCCGCGGGCGACGTTGCGATCGATCCAGGTCGGGTCGGTGTCGGAGGTGCGCGAGGAGACCTTGTAGAGGATCGCGGAGAGGCAGGCGGTCAGGATATCGGCGAGCTCGGCGTCGTCGGCGCGGAGCTCGTCGAGGCGGCCGGCGAGATCCTCGAGCTCGCGGCGGACGTGCGGCGCGAACCAGGAGGCGAGCCGGCGGTTGCGCGCGTTGGGATCGAAGCCCGCGACGCGGCGCAGCGGCGCGCCGGTGCCACGGCTGCGCGAGCCCGGTGGGCCAGCGTCCGGTGCGGCGGAGCGGCGCGCGGCCTTGCCGGCGGCGAGGGAAGCCGCGGCGATCGAGTGGCCGATCTCGCGGAGCTTGGCGCGGCGGCGCGGCGGCGCGGTCCAGGTCTTCGCGCGCGCGATCAACACGGCGAGCGGGTTGAGATCGACACCGATCGTGCGCAGGCCGGCGGCGCGCGCCTCGACGAGGACGGTGCCCGAGCCGCAGAAGGGATCGAGGAGGGGCTGGGTGCGGCCGGCGCCCTGGGCGACGAAGTCGACGAGCACGCGCGCGGTGGCGGGGTGCAGGCGCGCGGGATAGGTATGGAACGGGTGCGTGAGGGTCTCGGCAGTCTCGCGATCCTGCTGGGCAGCCTCGAGGGCCTCGACGAGAACGGTGGCGGTCGCGGTCAGGCCGTCGCGGTGAATGCGACCCGCAGTGCGGGGCATCGAGAGCGAACGGCGGTGACGCTGGGGCGCGCGAGGCACGGCGCGCACGTATACCGCAGATCGGTGCTATACGCGCCGCATGCCCATGCCGCTGGAGATCATCGGACTCGGCAAGACCGAGGTCCGCTTCGTGTGGGACGAGGGCGTGGAGGACGTGTGGCCGGCCCACGAGCTGCGGGTCAGCTGCACGTGCGCGACCTGCCAGTCGGAAGCGACGGGCGAGCGCCTGCTCGATCCGAAGACGGTCGCCAAGGACATCACGGTCACCGACATGCACCTGGTCGGCAACTACGGGGTTGGCATCCACTTCTCGGACGGCCACACGACGGGCATCTTTCGATTCAAGAACCTGATGAGGCCGCGGTGACGATCACGGCCGACGAGCTCGCGCGCAGCTGGGGCGCGCGCAGCAGCGTCCGTGCATTTCGTGCCGAGGCGATCGAGCGAGCGACGCTGGTCGAGCTGTTCGCAGCGGCGCAGCACGCACCGAGCTGGTGCAACATCCAGCCGTGGCACGTGTTCGTCACCGAGCCGCCGAAGACGGCCGAGCTGTCGGCGGCGATGATCGCGGCGGCCACGAGCGGGCTGCCGCGCGCCGAGGTGCCGTTCCCGCTCGACTATCCGTCGCCCTACAAGGAGCGCCGGGTCGCGTGCGGCGTCGCGCTGTACCAGTCGATGGGGATCGCGCGCGAGGACAAGGCCGCGCGCTATGACGCCTGGCTGCGCAACTACGGCTTCTTCGACGCGCCGCACGTGGCGGTGGTGGCCTGCGACCGGCGGCTCGGACCATACGTGTACATCGACGTCGGTGTGTGGCTCGGGTATTTGCTGACGGCGGCGGCGGCACTCGGCGTCGAGACCTGCCCGATGGCATCGATCGCCGCGTATCCGGAGCCGCTGCGCGCGCACCTGCCACTCGTCGAGACGGATGTGGTGCTGTTTGGCATCGCGCTCGGCAAGGCGGATCCGGCGGCCCCGGCGAACCGGACGCGCACGACCCGCGAGCCCGTCGAGGCAAACGTCACGTTCGTCACGCGGTAGCGTCGGGGGACAGGGGAGGTTTGCGGGGCTTCCGTGGTACTCTGAGCACCATCGCTAGGGTGAGAAGCATATGAAATCACGCGTGCTCTTCGCGGTCGCGCTCGCGATCGCGGCGCTGGCGCTGCCTGCCGCGGCCGACTCTCCAGAGGCCCTGCGCAAGGCGCAAGCCTCGTTCGATCAGGCGCAGAGCGACTATCTGCAGGGCAAGTACGACGAGGCCGCGCAAGCGTTCCAGGAAGCGTACGCGGCCCGGCCGTTCCCGCAGTTTCTCTACAACGTCGGCGCCAGCTACCACATGAAGGGCAAGAAGGCGTCGGACCCGGCGGCCTACGCCAAGGCCGTCGAGTTCTACCGGCGCTATTTGAAAGAAGAGCCGCAGGCGACCGACAAGGAGAAGGTCGAGAAGGCGATCGGCGTGCTCGAGGCGGAGATCAAGCGCCTCGGGGAGCTGACCGCGGCGCAAGGCTCGGCCGCGGGCTCGGCTGCCGAGGCGCCGGCGGTGACGGCATCGGAGGAGGTCGAGCAGCTCGGTGACGTCAAGGTGCGCGGCCTCATCGTCATCGTGACCGAGCCGCAGAACGCGACGATCTACCTCGACGACAAGAAGAAGGGCGCGTTCGCGACCACGCCGTGGTCGGGCTCGCTCGAGGGCGAGCACAAGCTCATCATCGAGAAGCAGGGCTACAAGCCGGTCGAGACCGTGATCTCGGCGGATCCGTCGAAGCTCATCCAGGTGATCTCGCCGCTGTCGCAGGAGTTTCACCTCGGCTGGATCCAGATCACGTCGAACGTGCCGGGCGCGGACATCTACATCGATGACAAGTCGGTCGGCGCGGTCGCCAAGACGCCGCTGTCGCCGGGCCAGAACATCGAGCCCGGCAAGCACACGATCTGGATCAGCGCCGAGGGCTACGGCGAGTACCGCGAGGCGGTCGAGATCTTCCCCGGCAAGTCGAAGGAGATCCACGCGATCCTCAAGGGCTCGCCGGTCGGCAAGCTGACGGTGAGTGGCATGGGCATCGACGAGGCGCAGGTGCTCGTCGACGGCAAGGTCGTGTGCCCGACGGGGCCGTGCCTGACGAGCGTGCCCCAGGGCTCGCACGAGATCACGGTCAAGCGCGAGGGCTTCAAGACGTACTCGCGGCGCATCATGATCGCGCCGAAGACCGAGACGACGGTCAAGGTCCAGCAGGCCGCGAACCCCGGGCGCAAGGACGCGATCGTCGCCTACGTGCTGGCTGCAGCATTCGGTGGCGGCGGCATCTATCTCGGCATGCAGGCGAAGAACCTCAAGAGCGAGCTCCAGGACGACATCGGAGCCGGCATGCCGCCGATCGACAACAACGATCCGCGGTTCTTGCGCGGCAAGATCTACTCGATCGCCGCCGACGGTTGCTTCGCGATCGCGGGCGTCACGCTGCTCACGGCGGTCTATTACACGTTCCGCGACAAGGGGCCGCCATCGCGTGCGTCGATCGACGTCCACACGCTCGCGTTGCAGCCGCAGATCGGCCCGACGTACGCGGGTCTCGGCATGGAGGCGCGCTGGTGATGAAGACTCCATTCTTGATTGCCGCCGTCGTCGGCCTCGCCGCGAGCGGCTGCAAGTGGTCCGAGTTCGACGACCTCGCCGATACGACGTGGGTGCGCTCCACCGACGACCCGAGCATCGGCTCGCGCAACTACGCGATCGCGATCGCCGGCGTGTCCACGAGCTCGGGCGGCGGCCTGCTCGGCGTGATCAGCGACGATACGCCGGACTTCTCGACGATCGACTACGCGGCCGATGGCACCGACAAGGTCGGTGGCAACGACGTCAAGCTCGGCCAGCACCGCATCGCCGCGCTGACCGATCCGCCGCTGTTCACGACCGATGGCGCCGGCAAGATCGCGATCGCGGAGCGCTCGACGACGGGCGGCAACATCGCGGTCGTGTACGGCCCGGCGACGGCACCGGTGGGTCTCGAGCTCGCCGCGCCGGCGTCGCCCGACGCGGTCACGTTCACGGGCACCGACGTGGTCGTCGCCGCCGGCACCACGTTCTACACGCTGCAGACCGCGACGCAGGTCCCGTGCGCGAGCACCGACGCCTCGTTCGCGGCCGCCGCGCTCGCCGCCGACGCGACCACGCTCTGGGTGTGGGCGAAGTCGGGCGCGTTCTTCGGCGTGCCGATCAGCGCGCTGGCGCCGTGCACCGGCGGCATGCTGCCGGCGCCCGGCAACACGTTCTCGACGCCCGACCTGATGCCGGCGAACGGCGCGCGCATCCACATCGTCGGCAACTACGCGATCCTGACCGCGCACCCGCCGACGTCGCGGATGGGCGAGGTGTTCGTCGTCGACCTGACGACGCTCGCGCAGACCGACATGTACAGCATCGAGGGTCTGCGCAGCTCGACGGTCGCGACGTTCGGCGGCACCACGTACCTCGTGGTCGGCGTCCCCGACCGCGCGCTCGACGGCGTCGTGACCGGCCAGGTCGACCTGCTCGCATTCGACACCGCGACCGGGACCCTGACGAAGACGCCGGCGATGTCGCTCAACGATGCCGATCCGGAAGCGGGCGAGCTGTTCGGCCGTGACGTGACCACCATGAAGTTCAACGACCAGGAGATCCTGGTCGTCGCCGCCAACAGTGAAGTCTTCGCGTACTACAAGACGTCGCTGTACGATGCGTTGCCGTAAATGACGTACAGCTGCCCGGTCTGCCAGCGCTCGTTCGCCGAGCCGGGCTTCTGTCCGTTCGACGGCAAACCGCTCGCGGCGGCGCCGGATGCCGAGACCCGGCCAGACATCGCCGCGGCGGCGCACCCGCTGCTCGCGATCTCGGCGCACGAGGGGCACGCCGAGGTCCTCGACTCGATCCGCAAGCGGGTCAACGAGTACGACCGGCTGATCGGCGAGACGCTCGATGGCCGCTACCTCGTGCAGCGCAAGATCGGCGAGGGCGGCATGGGGGTCGTGTTCGCGGTCAAGCACGCGGTGATCGAGCGACCGCTCGCGATCAAGGTGCTCAAGCGCAACGTGATGCGCGACGGCGCGGTGATCCAGCGCTTCATCCAGGAGGCGAAGGCCGCGTCGCGGATCGGCCATCCGAACATCGTCGACGTCACCGACTTCGGCAAGACGCCCGACGGCATGACGTACTCGGTGATGGAGTACGTCGACGGCACCACGCTCGCGAAGACGATCCGGCATGCGGCGCCGCTGCCGCCCGAGCGCGCGGTCCGGATCGCATCGCAGATCGCGCGTGCGCTGGGCGCCGCGCACGCCAAGGGCATCGTCCACCGCGACCTCAAGCCGGAGAACGTCTTCCTCACCGATCGGAACGGCCGGCCCGACTTCGTCAAGATCGTCGACTTCGGCATCGCGAAGGTCCAGCCCGTCGAGGGTGCTGCCGAAGGCCCGCGGCTGACCCGCGCCGGCGCGGTGTTCGGCACGCCCGAGTACATGGCACCCGAGCAGGCGTCCGGGCGCGGCGACACCGACCACCGCGTCGACATCTACGCGCTCGGCGTGATCCTGTACGAGATGCTCGTCGGCAAGGTGCCGCTCAAGGGGGAGAGCACCATCCGCACGATCGCGATGCAGCTGCTCGAGCCGATCACGCCGCCGCGCCAGGCCGCACCGGGCCTCGAGCTGCCGGCCGCCCTCGAGGCGATCGTGATGAAGGCGCTCGCGAAGCAACGCGACGAGCGCTACGCGAGCATGACCGAGTTGCTCGCCGCACTCGAGGCGATCCAGCCCCAGCTCACCGCCGCGCACCTCGCGCTGCCGCCGCTGCCGCCGGGCGCCGATGCCAACCTCACGCCGACCCCCGGGGTGGCGATCATCAGCAGCGATGCCGCCGCGCCACCGCGCCGCCCCCGGCCGGCGACGCGCCCGCTGCACGAGCCCGAGTTCGTCGCGCCCGGCGCGCCGGTGTCGCTGTCGCACGTGTTCGACGACAGCGAGCCGCTGCCCGAGCCACGCCGCTGGCCGCTCTGGCTCGCCGGCCTGCTCCTGCTCCTCGTCGGCGCGGGCGGCGCGGTCCTGCTGATCGGCCAGCTCCAGGCCGGCGATGACGATGCTGCCGAGCATGCCGTCGCACCGGCCGACGCACCGGCCGTGGTCGAGCTCCGCGCCGACGCCGCCGTCGAGCCGCCGCCCGACGCCGAGGTCATCGTCGAGCTACCACCGGATGCCGGCAGGCGCATCGTCGCGACCGTGCCGCGTGACGCCGGGGTCCGCAGCGTCGCGCGGCCCACCCGCCACGGCCCGGTCACGATCGAGATCCTGACCCGGCCCGGCGATGCCAACGTGTTCATCGCGCCCAACTTCCGGGGCCCGAGCGGCGTCAAGATCACCGAGCCGTACGGCACCCGGCGTCACGTCGAGTGCAAGACCGACCGCATGAAGGGCAGCCTCGACATCGTGTTCGACGGCTCGGTCAGCGCCGTGATGTGCACGGCGACCCGCGACCGGTTCTGCGTGGCCGGGCTCAAGAATCCGTACGACGACTGCGAATAGGGTCTCGGCGAGCCGGTGTCTGACCCTCAGGGCGCGCGCGAGAAATGGCGGTCGCCGGGGAACGGGTTCGCGGTCTCGCGCATCATGATCTCGCCCTCGTCAGGGATGGGCTGGACCGGGATGCCGAGCGCGACGAGGCCGGCGGTGTCGTTGTAGCGCAGCTCGGCGATCGCGATCGGCCGGTTCGCCGCACGCACGAACTTCGTGTAGCTGGCCGCGGAGTAGCGCGACTCGCCGAACTCGGTGCCGAGGCCGGGGCGGTTGGTGCGCGGCGCGACGCTCGTGCTCGCCGGCGGATCGTAATAGTCGCCGCCGAGCTCGTCCCGCATCGCCTCGCGCTGCGGCGCCGGCGCACCCGCGGAATCGGCGTAGCCACCGACACGCGGCGGGGGCGCGGCGCGCGAGCCCTCGGCCGCGGCCGGTGCCTCGGCGGCGCGCTTGTCGGCCGTCGCGTGCGAGCCGCGACCGCTGCCAGTGCGGGGCGCGCGATCACGCGCGGCATCGGCCTCGTAGGTCCGGTCGTAGGGCGGATGATAGGTCACCTGGGGAGCGATGATCTGCTGCTCGGGGGGCGGCGGCGCCTCCTCGAAGATCGCGACGGCGATCACGCCGACGTTGCGCGCCTTGCCCTTCTTGCCGGCATACGAGCTGTCGACCGACGAGAACCGGAAGGTCGCGACGTCGGCGAGGGACGTGCGGAAGCCCTCGATGCGGACCTCGCCGTACGCGGGCACGATGTAGCCGCGCTTGTGGAGGTCGCCGTCCTCACCATCGACGACGTCGAGACCGTCGACGGTGACGACCGCCTCGACGCGGGTGCCGGTCGGGTTCGTGACCCGGATCGTGTAGCGCTCGTCCGCATCCCCCTGGACGTAGTAGCGGCCGCGGTAGGCGTACGTGGGTGCGGTCTCGCCGGACTCGGTGATGACCTGGACGTCGTACGGGGCGCGCAGCTTGTCGGGGGCGATGGCCAGCGCGGTCCGCGGGCCGATCGGGGTGACCGCGACCCGCTCGGCGTACGCCGACTGGCACGCGGCCGAGAGCAAGAGGGAGGCGAGGAGGATACGCATGCCGTTCAGAACGCCCGACCCGGCCGGTCGATCTACCTACGCCGGGCCGGTACGAAAACGGCTCAGCGCTTTCGGCGCGTTGCGCATGTAGGCGTGTATATTCCGCGCCATGGCTGCGTCGAAGACCGCCGGCAAGGCGAAGCAGACGAAGGCGAAACCCCGGCCGGTCGCGGCTGCCCGGACCGCCGGCAAGGCCGCGAACAGCAAGGCCGCCAGTGGCAAGGCTGCCGCCACCAAGGCCGCGAACGGCAAGGCCGCCGCCGCCGGTAAGGCCAAGCGCGGCGGGGCCGCGGATGTCCGCGACGCCGATCCGTCGCTCTTCGATCCGCTGACGCCCGGCGAGACCGCCGATGCGCTGCGCACGCTGATGGAGGATCGCCGGCTGTCGTCGATGGCGAAGGTCGGCCGCTACCGCGTGATCTGTACCGAGCCGCTCGTCGTCAAGCCGCCGCACTGGATGGCGGGCCATCGACTCGCGCGCGTCGTCGCGTACGACTACGCCGCCGACCGCGCGGTCGACGCGACCGTCGATCTCGACGCGGGCACGGTCGCGCATCTCGAGCTGACCCGCGCGCAGCCGATGCTGTCGCGCGAGGAAGAGGCCCTCGCGGTATCGATCGCGATGGTCGACCAGCGCGTGCGCGAGAAGCTGCAGATGGGCGACGGCCCGCAGACGACGATGCACTACTGGGGGCGTACGCCGAACGATCTCGCATTCGCGCGACGCTCGGCCGCCGTCGTGTTCGGCCGCGAGGGCGGCCACGCGTCGCTGATCGCGGTCGTCGACCTCATCGATCAACAGGTGGCCCAGGTGGTCCCGGCGGAGCTCTGGTGATGACGAGCGTGATCTCCGAAGCGAACTGGAAGTTTCACTGGCGACTCACCGAGTCGGCCGGGATCATGGTCTACCTCGCCGACTACAAGGGCCGCCGCGTCCTGTGGGAAGGCTCGCTGCCGTACGTGACCGTCGACCATCAGCGCGCCACGCTCGATGTCGACAGCGACGTCGAGTCCCACGGTCCGTGGTGGGCGCCGCTCGGCACCCGCACGCTCCAGGGCCCGGTGCGCGTGCAGTCGTTCCGCGGCGGCGTCGAGCTGTCGGCGAGCTTCGCGACCGGTCCGTACCAGTACACGCAGCTGTGGCGCTTCCATGACGATGGCCGCCTCTGCCCGTGGCTGACGATCTACGGTCCCGGCGTCCACGACCAGCACACGTATCACCCGCACTTCCGCTTCGACTTCGATCTGGACGGCGCCGGCGACGACGCGTTCGAGCGCTTCGAGGACGGCAAGTGGCAGCGCGTCGCCCAGGAGGGCTGGTTCCCGTACTCCGGTGAGGCGGACGCCGAGGGCAACGTGTGGCGCCAGATCGACTTCGGTTCGCGCGCGTCGATCAACGTGCGCCCGCACAGCTGGGACGATGCCGAGGTGTTCGCGATCCGCTATCACGACGGCGAGTGGGCGCCGTTCTCGCCGCGCAGCGCGGCCGGCTCGCAGCCGTTCCCGGCGGCCTACGTCGGCCAGGAAGATCTCGACGGCCACGACCTGTCGCTGTGGTACGTCGCGCACGTCCACTTCGACCAGTCGTTCCCGTACACGGCCGGTCCGTGGATCCGCGTCGCGGGTCTGGCGAAGTAGCCGTTACGCGGCCTCGAGGCCGTGGCACTTCTTGTACTTCTTGCCGCTGCCGCACGGGCACGGCTCGTTGCGGCCGACCTTCTCGGCGGCGACGACGGTGCCCTGGCGCTCGCCGGGCCGGCGTCCCGAGAGCGCGGCGTCGAACGCCTCGATCACGACCTCGGTCGGCTTGATGATCGTCGAGGCGGTGTCCGCGCTCATCGCGTCCTCCTTGACGTCCTCGGCGAGCAGCTCGGCGAGCTTGCTGTAGATGTGCGGCTGGGTGGCGACCAGCGCCGGCGCGACCCGCTCGTGCGGCGCCTTGTCGGTGAGCCCCTCGACCTTGGACAGCTCCTCGGCGACGATCTTGTCGGCATCGGTGAGGTTCTGCGCCGTCAGCCGCGGCAGCGTCGCGTCGCGGCCGCGGTCGAACATCGCCCACACGAGCGTGGCGTAGAACACGGCTGCCTCGCCGACCGCGTCACCGTGCTCGGTGCGCACCGCCGCGGCGTGCTGGAGCAGGAACGGCTGCTCTTTTTGCAGCCGCTGGGCGAGCTTGTTCATCGCCTCTTGTCGCCGCGCTGATCGAGGCGCGTGAATGCGGTGATCGTTTTTTCGACTTCTTCGGCGGTGACGAGCTGCGACGACATGACGAGCGATCTTCTCTAGCAGGTCGCCCGCGTCAAGTCCCGGACTGGGAGATACCACCCGGCTGCGGGGCCGTGAACCGGTCGACGCACGCTCCCCCGCCAGGGCATGGCCGCGGAAACGGGCTTGCATCGACGACAGTCAGTGTCGCGCCGACGTACTCCGCCGGCAGGTGCATCATGGCGCGGTCGGTCCCCGCGGGCAGGTTCGCAACGAGCCAGTCGAGGCTCTCCTTGCCCGCGGCGGGCGTGACGGCGACCAGGAGCTCGAGATCGAGCTGCTTCGCCGACGGCTCGCGCACGATCGACACGACGACACCAGGGTGCTTCGCCGGCATCGTCTCGGGCGGCTGGCCGGCGAGTGGATCGATCAGCGAGATCTTCGCGCAGCCCACGCTCGCGCAGCTCGTCAGTGTCTTCGATTGCCAGCGGCCGATCCGCGCCACGACCTGCGAGCTGGTGTCCGTACGCGGGCGCAGATACAGCTTGTCATCGTCCCAGTTCGCGGTGACCGCGTACGGGCGGAAGAAGTCGAGACCGAGGGTCCCTTCGACGTCCTGATCCGGCCAGCGCCGATCGACGTAGGGCACGAACACGACGCCGCGCGTGGTCACGTCGCCGACCGTGACGGCGCGTGCGACGCCCCTGCGCTTCACCGTGTGCACCATGCCGGCCTCGTCGCTGAGCGCGACCCGCGCGTCCGACTCGGCGAGCTGTGCCTTCTGCCACGAGCGGTAGCGCAGCTGGCTCGTCTTGGCGCCGAGATCGAGGTGCATCGCCACCTTCGCCGCGCCGATCGTCGCGGTGGCCAGGCGGCGCGGCAGCGGCAGCGTCTCGACGTTCGGGATCCGGCTCAGCAGCTTCGAGTACGCGATCGAGTGAGCCCCCGCCGGCGGCTTGAAGCTGCTCGCGGTCTGGAACGTGATCACGCCCGCGTCGCGATCGAAGCTGAACACGAGCGTATCGGCGATGATGTCGCGTCCGATCACGCCGTGGATGCGGCGCCCGTCGACATCGAACGTCCCCTTGCCGACGACCTGCGCCGGCCTGGGCCCCTTGACGGTGAGCGTGCCGAGCTGCCACGACAGGATCTCGGCGAAGAACCGGATGCGCTCGGTGTCGCTCTCGTCGAGCAGGCGCGGGCCCTCGCCGGTGTGCGCGTGGGTCGCCGCGAGCACGTCCTCGTCGATGATCGACACGTGCGCGTCGGGATCGATCGCGAACACGAACGGGCCCTGGTCGTTGACGAGCGCGGGGACGAGCAAGAGCCCGTCCTCGAGCGGCCCGATCAGCGGCACCTCCCACCGATCGCCCTCGGGGAACCCCGGCGGCGGGCCTGCGGTGCACGCTCCGACGAGCGGAACGAGCGCCGCGGCGACTAGTGCCGCGTACCGTCGGCGCCGACTTCCCACACCATCCCCGAGTACAGGAGCTTGTGCAGATCGCCCGGACCCTGCTTCTCGATCGCTTCCTGGACCTGCGCGTTCGCGAGCGCGTCGTAGCTGGGCTTGTCGTGCCGGTACAGGATGCCCATCGGCATCGGGAAGTGCGGCTGGACCAGCTGCGCGAGCAGATTCGCGTACGGCGCCGAGCCGCGCTCGCTGTGCACGAGCAGCTGCGACGTGTCGCCATCCTTGACCTCGACGATCTCGGGCGCCATGCCCGCGCCGAGCTTGATGCCCTTGGTGCCGCCCGCGAACACCAGCGGCTGGCCCTCGACGAGCTGGATCTGGTGGTTCGCCGGATCGTCCTTGACGCCTTCCCACACGCCGTCGTTGAACACCGGGCAGTTCTGCAGCATCTCGACGAACACGGCGCCCTTGTGGCGATACGCCTGGTCGAGGATGCGGCCGAGCAGCTTCGCGTCCGTGTCGGCCGAGCGCGCGACGAACGTGGCGCCGGAGGCGAGCGCGAGCGCGATCGGGTTCAGCGGGTGATCGATCGAGCCGGCCGGCGTCGAGGGCGCCCGCGTGCCGAGCGCGCTGGTCGGCGAGTACTGGCCCTTGGTCAGGCCGTAGATCTGGTTGTTGAACAGCAGGATCTTGAGATCCATGTTGCGCCGGAGCGCGTGGATCATGTGATTGCCGCCGATCGACAGGCCGTCACCGTCGCCGGTGATCACCCAGATGTCGAGGTCGGGGCGCGTGACCTTGAGGCCCGACGCGATCGCGGGCGCGCGGCCGTGGATCGTGTGAAAGCCGTACGTGTTCATGTAGTACGGGAACCGGCTCGAGCAGCCGATGCCGGAGATGAACACGGTGTCCTCGCGCTTGACACCGAGCTGAGCGAGCGTGCGCTGGATCGTCGCGAGGATCGCGTAGTCACCGCACCCCGGGCACCAGCGCACGTCCTGATCGGACTCGAGGTCCTTCTTGGAGAGCTTGATCTTGACTGCTTCTGTCATGGGAGCCTCCTAGGCGTTCACCTGCACGTGCTGCGACGACGAGGTGCTCGCCGGGGCGGCTTCGAGTTGCTTTTCAATGGCGGCGACCACCTCGCGCACCTTGAACGGCTGGCCCTGGATCTTGTTGAGGCCGACCGCATCGACGAGGAACTTGTCGCGGATCACGCTGCGCAGCTGGCCGAGGTTGAGCTCGGCCACCACGACGCGCTTGAACTTGTGGATGATCTTCGCGAGGCCGGGCTCGAGCGGCGATAGCCAGCGCAGGTGCGCGTGGCTGACCTTCTTGCCCTGCGCCGCCATCGCCTGCTGCGCCTGGCGAAGCGCGCCGTACGTGCCGCCCCAGCCGACGAGCAGCACGTCGCCCGCGTCGGCGCCGGCGAGATCGAGCTCGCCGATATCCTGCGCGACGCGATCGACCTTCTCCTGGCGCACCCGCGTCTGCTTCTCGTGGTTATCCGGCGCGTACGAGATGTTGCCGGTCAGCGCGTCCTTCTCGATGCCGCCGATGCGGTGCTCGAGGCCGGGCGTACCGGGCACGACCCACGCGCGCGCGAGCGTGCGCTCGTCGCGAGCGTAGACGAAGTAGCCCTCCGGATCGGTGCGATGAATGACGTCGAAGCGCGGCAGACCCGCGAGGTTCGGCAGCGGCCACGGCTCGGAGCCGTTCGCGATGTAGCCGTCGGACAGCAGCATCACGGGCACCATGTAGCGGGTCGCGATCTTCACCGCTTCGATCGCGCAGTAGAACGTGTCGCCGGGGCTCTTCGCGGCGAGCACCGGCAGCGGCGACTCGCCGTTGCGGCCGTACAGCGATTGCGACAGATCGCTCTGCTCGGTCTTCGTCGGTAGGCCCGTCGACGGACCGCCGCGCTGGATGTTCAAGATCACGACCGGCAGCTCGGTCATCACGCCGAGGCCGATCGCCTCGCCCTTGAG
>DAIRFU010000571.1:0-4660 GCA_036794935.1 Kofleriaceae bacterium
TGAAGAAGAAGCGATCGAGCTGCGCCTCGGGCAGCGGGTAGGTGCCCTCCATCTCGAGCGGGTTCTGCGTCGCGAGCACGAAGAACGGCTTCTCGAGCACGTAGGTCTGCTTCGCGACCGTCACCGAGCCTTCGCTCATCGCCTCGAGCAACGCGGATTGCGTCTTCGGCGTCGCGCGGTTGATCTCGTCGGCGAGCACGATGTTCGCGAAGATCGGGCCCTTGGAAAACTCGAACCGCTTCGCGCCGTGCTCCTCGGTGATGACGTTCGTGCCGACGATGTCGGCCGGCATCAGGTCGGGCGTGAACTGGATGCGCGAGAACGTGGCGTCGATCGTCTCGGCGAGCGTGCGCACGAGCATGGTCTTGCCGAGGCCGGGCACACCTTCGAGCAGCGCGTGGCCGCCGCCGAGCAGGCACATCAGCACGCCCTCGACGATGTCTTCCTGGCCGACGATCATCGTGCCGATCTCTTCGCGAAGCTTCTGCAGGTCGGCGGTGAAGCTCGATACGGTCGTCTCTACATCAACGGCTGCCACTTGCGTCATTGGCCCTCTGACATGCTCGGGTGAATCTTCGCGAAGTATCGCTTCACGTAGTACTTGTAGCTCGACGGGAGCTTCTCGGTGCGCATCACCTCTTCGACGATGCGCTGGTAGTCCTGGTAGACCTTCTGGTAGCGCGCCGACGCGAAGCCCTTCTGCGCGGCCGCCAGGATCGTCTCGCGGATCGAGCCGCCCTCGTGGCCCTGCTGGCCCTGGAGCTCCTGATCCTTGGTGTCGCCACTCTTGCCGGTCGGATCGCCGGTCAGGTTGTCGTCGTGGCCGGTCCCCCAGGTATCGCCCTGCTGGCCGCTGCCGCTGCCCTGGCCGTTCTGGCCCTGACCCTGCCCCTGGCCGAGCCCGCGCTGGCCCTGGCCCGGCTTCCACGCCTGGCCCGAACCCTTCTTGCCGCGCGCCCGCGCGATGAAGTCCTGGTTCTTGCCCTGCTTGTTGAACGGATCGTTCGGGCCCTTGTTGCCGCGCTGCTTCGCGCGCCGCATCGCCTCGCGCAGGTCGTCCATCTGCGACGACATCTTCTTCTGCGTGGCCTGCTTGCGCTGATCGCGGTCGACGCGGCCGGTCTCGCGTGCAGCATCCTTCAGCCGCTGTGACGCCTGCTGCTGGTTCTGCTCCTGCTCCTGCTGGCTCTGGTCCTTGTCCGGCTTCTTGAGGTTCTCCGCTGCCTTCTCGAGATCCTTCTGCAGGCGCTTGACCGCGCGGCGCTGCTCCGACTGCTCGCGCTTCTCCTCGTCCTTCTTCAGCTTGTCGAGCTCGCGCTTCTTCTCCTGGAGCCGGCGCTCCATGTCCTGCCGCTGCTGCTGGCTCTTCGGATCGTTCTTCTTCTCGAGCCGGCGGAGCTGCTTCTCGAGCTTGCTGATCTGATCCTCGACCTTCTTCTGCGCGTCGTCCTTCTTCTGCTGGCGCTGCTGCTCCTGCTTCTGCATCTGCTCGGCGACCTTCTCGAGCTGCTTGCCGAGCTCCTGCTTCTGCTTCTCGCTCAGCTCCTTGTTCGCGAGCTTCTCGGCGAGCTTCTCGAACTGCTGCTTCGCCTTGTCGAGATCGTTCTTCTGCAGCGCCTGGCCGAGCTCCTTCGTCAGCTGCTGCTTCGCGAGCTCCTTGCCCATCTCGCCGAGTTGCTTCTGGACCTCGGCCGGATCGGGCTCGGCGCCCTTGTTCAGCGCCTGCTCGGCCTTCGCGAGCTCGTCGAGCAGCTCCTGCTTCGTGATCTCGCCGTTCTCGGCCTTCTCGAGCAGCTGCTCGAGCTTCTTCGCGAACTCGTCGAGCTCGGGTACGCCGTCGCGGTGCGCGACGTTGCGCAGCTCGTTGAGGATCGCCTCGATGTACTGGCGCTCGTCGGGCTCGAACGCGACCGCGTCCGGATCATGAAAGCGAGGGTCCGTCTTGCTGACGACCCCGAACCCGACCTCACCGACGCGCTTGCCGGCGACGTAGACGGTCAGCGTGGTCTCGCCGATCGGCGCGTCCTCGGGGATGCGCACCCGGATCCGGTCCGGCGTCCACTCGAGCACCTCGACCTCGCGGGTCCCGAGGTACACGGTGGCGCCGGCGGGCAGCAGGACGCCCGAGGCAGAGCGTACCGGCGGCTGGATCCGATCGTCCTCTCCGGATCCGCATGCCGCGAGCGTTGCCACGAGCGCGCCGAGCAGCGCAGCGCGGGCGTTCATCGCACCTCTCCGCGCGGCACTTCGTAGCCCGGGAACAGGTTCTCGCCCTCGATGGTGATCGCGGTGCCGGGGCGCGCGAGCTCCGGATCGGCGCGCAAGACGTGCGGCGTGCGATCCGGCTGCGGGATCGCCAGGCCGGCCGCCAGCGCCGAGATCGCGAGGAAGCCGAGCGCGGCCCGCCAGTCCCGGGGCGCCGAGAACGGGGCGGCGGCGCGGATGTTCGCGCGAGGGGCGGCCCGCACGCCGTCGCGGATCGCGGCGTGCATCAGCTCGTGCGTGGTATCCGGATCGATCGGTGCGCCGCTACGCAGCGCGCGGTCAAACGCGATCGCCGTCGACAGCCGATCCGAGAGGTTCGACGCGCGGTCGATTCGTCGCGCCACCGTCTCGTCGTCGAGCCGGCGTGACGCGCTCAGGATCGCACCGATCACGATCGACGCGCCGGCGAGGATCAGGAGGTACATGCCGGTCCCCGGCGCGATCGCCCGCGTGCGGACGGCGAACACCGAGACCAGGGCGACCGCCGCCGCGAACACGGTCGCGGTGGTCGCCCCCTCGAGGGCCCACTGGGTCCGGATGCGGGCGCGAGCTCCGCGGATCAACCGCACGATCGCCGACGTATCAGTAGGTTGCGTCATGGCTCCTCGCGGGGTCCGAGCGCTCCAACGGTTGAGGATAGCACCAACATTCCACGCGCCACCCGCGCGCGCGATCTAACCATTCGACACCAGACACTTCCTTCGGGTTGCCAGTGATCCGGCCTACATCGGCGCCACGCGCAGCTGATTCGGGGCCCTCGTCGTTTTTCCTGCGACCACACCGCATGCGGGCGCTCGCTCCTTGGCAACCCTCACAAGGACCGTCCGTCATGTCGCGTATCGCACTCGTTCTCGCCACGCTCTCGCTCTCGCTCACCGGCTGCCTGATGCCCAAGAATGGGCCGCACGGTGGTGCCGTACCCACCGGGGAGCCCCTCGCCGTCGTCGATGACGTCAAGGTCTGGACCACGACCTACAAGGAGAAGGTCGCCGAGGCCGAGTACAAGGACGAGAGCGGGCACACCGTCGGCACCGCGTCCGTGTACGAGGACCGCACGCAGGTCCACACGCAGCCGATCTGGTATCCGGTGCAGGGCAGCGCGCAGCTCGCCGACGAGGACTTCTTCCGCATCGCCGGCGAGAAGTCGGCGCTCGACGAGACCCTCGCGATGCGCGCGAGCGGCCGTACGTGGCGCAAGCGCGGCATGATCACCCTCGCGGGTGGCGTCGTCGGGCTGATCGCGAGCTACTTCGTCCCGAACCCGACCGGCCGGCTCGCGCTCACGCTCGGCAGCACCGTCGCGTTCGCGGGCGGCTACTACATGACGTACTGGGGCGCGCACCAGCTCAACCCCGAGACCCACGCGGTCGACCGCTCGATCGCCGATCGGGCCGCGATCCAGTACAACCAGCAGCTCGGCCACGTCGGCGGCGTGAGCCTCAACAAGCAGTTCTGATCGCTACAGATAGAACGCGCCGAGCGAGAACTTGTTCGAGGTCTTGTCGATGACCTCGTACGTCTCCTTCGCCCGCGTCGTCGGCAGGATGCTGCGTACGCTCGTCGCGCGGCCGGCCTCGGTGATGATGAAGTAGCGGCGCCCGAGCGGTGCCTTGCTGCGATCGTTCAGATACTTCAGGAACTCGGAGTTCTCGGGCTTGTTGAAGCCCGTCCGCATCTCCGGCACGGGGCCGAAGATCTCGTCCGCGGACCAGAAGTTCTCGCCACGCCAGTAGAGCTGCCACGCCATCAGCCGGTCGGCATCGACGACGTGGATCGGGAGCGGCACGCGGCGGGCCTTCTCGGACTTGCCCTTCGCGACGAGCGCCTCGATCTTCGCGCGCTCGCTCGCCGGGATCGTGACCTCGACCTCGTGATCGCCGATCCGGGTGACCGAGCCGATCATCCCCATCTCGGTCTCGACGACATCGGGCTTGTCCGCGCGGTGAAGCTCGACGCGGATCATCATCGGCTGGCCCGGCTGGAGCGTGTCGGGGATCATCGTCTGGAACGTGTGGCGGACCTCGCCGCCGGCGGGCCAATCGGCCGCTACCTGGCGCGCCGAGTAGTAGACGATCTTCTCGCCGTAGATCGCGCGCTGCTCGTAGTAGCTGCGCATCGCCTCGCGCATGCCCCAGTGGCGGCCCGCCTCGGGCATGTAGGCCTGCAGGGACCAGATACAGATCGCCAGCCCGGCGACCCCGAGCGCGGCGACGCCGAGCCGGCGCCAGGGCAGTGCCACCAGCGCGATCGCGGCGGCGCTGATCAGGCCGAGCGCGAGGAAGCCATCCGACGGGTCGATCGCGTACGGCTCCATCGAGGGCCACGGCCGGTCGTAGCGGAACACGAACATCTCGATCCAGCGCTCGGGCTCCCACATCAGATCGCGCGTGAACAG
>DAIRFU010000075.1:0-15655 GCA_036794935.1 Kofleriaceae bacterium
GGTCGACGCGATCAACCGGACGCGGACATCCCCGCGGCTGCCCGCGGCACCGCTGCCGCCGCCGCTCGAGGCCACCGCCGATCCGCGGCGCGTCGCCGCCGAGGCGCGCTTCCTCGTCATGGCGGTGTCGTCGCGCGACGTCGTCGAGCGCTCGCGCGAGCTCGGCGGCTTCCTCGACGGCAGTCACATCGTCGTCCACGCGATCGGCGCGCTGGCCGCGCCGGACAACGAGCGCGTATCCGAGGTGATGGAGCGAGGGCTGCCGACGCTCAAGATCGGCGTCATCGCCGGTCCCGCGCTGCCCGCGGATCTCGCGGCCGGCGAGTTCTCGTCGGTGGTCGTCGCGTCGCGGTTCGACGAGGTGGCGCACGAGGCGCGCCGTCTGCTCAACGCGCCACCGATGTTGCGCGTGTACTCGTCGCACGATCTCGCCGGGGTCGAGCTCGCGTCCGCGCTGTCGGGTGCGTACACCGTCGCGCTCGGCCTGTGCGACGGCCTCGACATGGGCACCGGGCCACGCGCGGTACTGATCACGCGTGTGGTCGCGGAGGCGGCGCGCCTGCTCCAGGCCGCCGGCGCCGAGGCGCGCACGTTCGCCGGGCTCGCCGGGCTCGGCAACATGCTCGTCCGTGGTGGCAAGCGTGGTGGCTCGGAGGACTACCTGCTCGGCTGCCAGATCGCGCAGGGCACGCTGGCCGGCGAGGACGACCACAGCGAGGGCGCGCTCGCCGCGATCGCGGGCGCGACGCTCGCAAAACGGCTGCGCGTGCGGATGCCGGTGCTGACCGGCGTCGCCGCGGTGCTCGCCGGCCGCGCCGAGCCGCGCGACGTCGCCCGGCTGATCGGCGACAGCGTCGCGATCGAGGAGTAGTGGCGCGCGCGCTCGTTGTCGCGCTCGTCGTCGCGCTCGTTGCCGCCATCGCCGGCTGCCTCGCCGCGTGCCACGCGCCGGCGTCGCCGAGTGGCGCACGCCCCGCCGGGCCCGGCCTCTCGATCGCGATCTACGCGAGCGCGGACGGTGGCTACGCGGTGATCGACGATCGGCGCTACCTCGAGATCCGCGGGCGCTCGATCAGGCTGCCGAACATCGATCCGGGCGCCGAGCTCGCCTCGCTCGTGCTCGAGCCGGCGGACCCGGCACTGCACGTCGGGCCGTGCACGCGCGAGCGCATGCCCGGCGGCGCCGCCACCGACGCCGCGCCCGACGCCGCGCCGCCCGAGGACCACTCCGTGCCCGTCGTCGCGTGCACGGTGACGGCGCCCCCCGGTCGCTATCTCGTACGCATCCTCTACGTCACCGCGACACTGCGCTATCGCGCGCAGCACGACATCGACGTCCACGGGGACGCCGGAGCGGGCGAGGGCGGCGCGCGCGCCCGCGTGAGCTCGCGCTACGCGATCGACACACCGGCGTGGCAGGCCCACGCCGACGCCGTGCTCTACGACGGCGTGCCCGGTGACGAGCACGTGCCGCGCGAGGTCGCGCGCGGTCCGATCACGCTCGACGGCTCGGTCGCGGTGATCGTGCCGCCGGCACGCAATGCCGATACCCGGCTGCGCCGCGTCTACGAGGGCGCGGTCGTCAGCTCCGACGATTCGGCCGACCCGGCGTGGGGTCGCGACTCGGTGCAGGCGGTCTGGGTGTGGCTCGAGCTCGCGGACTTCCAGCTCGCGCCCGGCGCGGTGCGCGTCCACCTCGCGCTCCCCGGCGAGGGCATCCGCGATCTCGACGTCGCGCCGACGAGCCGCCGCCGCCAGGTCGAGCCCGGCGCGCCGCTGCGCGTGCCGCTGTGGATCGACGAGTCGCTTCGCGGCTCGCGCCAGCGCACCGTCGAGTACAACGACGGGGTCGTGATCATCGAGCGCTTCGGCTTCGGCATCGCGAACACCGGCGATCGCGCGCGCGAGGTGTGGATCGAGGAGCCGATGCGGCACGCGGCGCGGCGCCGGCTCGCCCGGGCGTGGCCGGCGACGACGTCTGTCGCCGACGCCGTGCTGCGCACCAAGCTCGAGGTTCGGCCGGGCGCGTTCGTGCGCGCCGGCTACACGATCAACTACGAGCTGTGACGCCGCTCAGGGGGTGAGCGAGATCGTGTACGAGTTGACCGAGCCGGGGATCGCCGGAAACACCTCGATCACGTACATCTCGCCGGGCGTGAGCGCGGCGCACGACGGTGATGCCCCCGGGCACGTGATCATCTCGCCGTCGCCGAAGCCGCGCGACTGCGCGAGCGTCGACCCGAGCATGTCGTAGAGCTTCATGTCGAGGTCACCACCGGGCCGGTTCGTGAACTGGATCCCGACGGTCACGGTCGCGCTGACCGCCGCGAATGTATAGAAGTCGTGATCCTCGGGGCTGTCCGATGTCGCCGCGCAGATCGCTGCGGGACCGGTATCGCTCGCCTCGAGCATCGCGGCCTGGGCGAGCGACTCGTTGGGTTCCTTGTACGCGCACTCGGCCTGCGTGAACGGACCATCGATCGACGCGTCGGCTGGCGGCGCCTCGTCGAAGTCGAGGATGAGCGAGCACGCGGGCAGAAGCGCCGCGAACGACAGAGCTACGCACTCCCGCACCATGCGGCGACCGTATCGGCTCACGACCAAGATCGTCAAGTATTCTGGCGCACTTAGCTCATCCCGCTCGCTTGACCGACAGGGCGAGCAACGCTAGGGTCCCCCCGCTCACCGCACGCTCGTCTGCGGTGCGCTACTCCTCGAGCGCCGCATGTACCTGCAAGATCTCATCTTCACGCTCAGCAAGTTCTGGGCAGATCACGGTTGTGTCGTGGAGCAGCCGGTCGACGTCGAGGTCGGCGCCGGCACGTTCCATCCAGCGACGTTCCTTCGCGTGCTCGGTCCGGAGCCGTGGAACGCGGCCTTCGTCCAGTTCTGCCGGCGGCCAGCCGATGGCCGCTATGGCGAGAACCCGAATCGCGCCGGCGCGTACTACCAGTTCCAGGTCGGCCTCAAGCCGTCGCCGCTCCACGTCCAGGATCTCTACCTCGACTCGCTGCGCGCGATCGGTCTCGATCCGGCGAGCCACGATATCCGCTTTGTCGAGGACGACTGGGAGTCGCCGACGCTCGGCGCGTGGGGCCTTGGCTGGGAGGTCTGGTGCGACGGCATGGAGGTCACCCAGTTCACGTACTTCCAGCAGGCCGGTGGCATCGATCTGTTGCCGGTGACCGCCGAGCTCACGTACGGCATCGAGCGCCTCGCGATGTACCTGCAAGGCGTCGACAACATGTACGACCTCAAGTGGGACCGCCACGTCACGTACGGCCAGCTCCGCCATCCGTGGGAGGTCGAGTACTCGACGTACCACTTCGAGGAGCTGAAGCCCGAGCTCGCGTTCGCGAGCTTCGACAACTACGAGCGCGAGTGCCAGCGCCTGGTCGAGCGCGGCCTCGTGCTGCCCGCCTACGAGCTCTGCATGAAGAGCAGCCACGCGTTCAACTCGCTCGACGCGCGCGGCGCGATCAGCGTCACCGAGCGCCAGCGCTTCATCGGCCGCGTTCGCGGCATGGCGCGGGCGTGCGCGCACGAGTACGTCCGGTCGCGCGCGCGGCTCGGGTTCCCGCTGTTGCCGAAGGCGCTCGGCACCGAGGCGAAGCAGGCGTTCGATGCGGCCGGCGACGCCGGTCTCAACGCGGCCGCACTCGCGGCGGCCCGCGTCGTCGTCCCGCACGCCGAGGAGCTGCCCCATGCCGGCTGACCTGTTGTTCGAGATCGGTTGCGAGGAAGTGCCGGCGAAGATGCTGGCGAACGCGCTCGCCGCGCTGCCCGGCGCCGTCGAGCAGAAGCTCGCCGCCGCCCGCCTCGAGTGGGCCGCGGTGCGCTCGCTCGGCACGCCACGCCGGCTCGCGGTGATCGTCAAGGGGCTCGCCGAGCGCCAGCCCGATCTCGACGAGGAGGTCGTCGGTCCGCCGGCGACCGCGGCGTTCGCGGCCGACGGCTCGCTCACGAAGGCCGGCCAGGGCTTCGCGGCGAAGAACGGCGTCGCGGCCGACGCGCTGGTCAAGAAGGAGGTCCCCGGCAAGAAGGGTCTCTACGTCGTCGCGCGCCGCCACGTGCTCGGCCACGAGACCCGCGCGCTGCTGCCCGATCTGCTGCGCCAGGTCGCCGAGGGCATCGCGTGGCCCAAGTCGATGCGCTGGGGCTGGAGCGACACCACGTTCGTGCGGCCCGTGCAGTGGCTCGTCGCGATCTACGGCGGCGAGGTCGTCGGCCTCGAGTGGGCCGGCATGGTCGCCGGTCGCAAGAGTCTCGGCCACCGGTTCTTGTCGCCCGGCCCGGTCGAGATCGCGGCCGCCGACAAGTACGTCGATACGCTGCGCGACGCGCACGTCGTGGTCGATCCCGGCGCACGTCGCGATCTGGTGAGCGCCGAGCTGGCGCGCCTCGAGAAGGAGACCGGGTTCCGGATCCGGCCCGACGAGGCGCTGCTCGACGAGGTGGTCAATCTCGGCGAGTACCCGGTCGGCGTCAGCGGCGGCTTCGATCCGGCGTACCTCGAGGTCCCCGAGGAGATCATCGTCACCGCGATGCGCACCCACCAGCGCTACTTCGCGATGGAGGACGCCGGCGGCAAGCTCGCGCCGCGGTTCGCGACGATGATGGCGACGATCGTCAAGGATCCGGCCGTCGTCGCGCGTGGCAACGAGTACGTGATCGCGTCGCGGCTCGCCGACGCGAAGTTCTTCTTCGCCGAGGACCGCAAGAAGACGTTCGACGACTGGAACGCCAAGCTCGACGGCGTGGTGTTCCAGGCCAAGCTCGGCGATCGCGCGAAGACGATCGGCAACAAGCTCCAGCGCATCGCCGGCATCGTCGAGGCGCTCGGCGGCTCGGCGGTCGCCAGGCAGGCGGCTCGCTACGCGAAGAGCGATCTCGCGTCGCACGCGGTCGGCGAGTTCCCCGAGGTGCAGGGCATCATGGGCCGCCACTACGCCAAGCTCGCCGGGCTGGGCGACGAGGTCGCCGCGGTGATCGACCAGCACTGGTGGCCGAAGGGGCAGGGCGCCGCACTGCCCGAGACCGACGACGCCGCGCTGGTTGCCGTCGCCGATCGCATGGACACGATCATCGGCTGCTTCGCGGTCGGGCTCGAGCCGTCTGGCTCGGCCGATCCGTTCGGGCTGCGCCGCGCGGCGATCGGCATCTGGCAGATCCTGCTCGACCGCGGCTGGACCGAGCACTACGCGCGGCTGCGCCAGGCCGCGCAGAGCCAGCTCGCCGGCCAGGGCGTCACGTTGAAAGATCCGCGCTCGCTCGACGAGTTCTTCAAGGCGCGCCTGCGCGGCATCTTCATCGACCAGGGCATCCCGCCGCAGGACGCCGACGCCGCGCTCGCGCAGGACTTCACCGATCCGGTCGACGCCCGCGCCCGCGCGCTCGCGTGCACGAAGATCAGCAAGGAGGCGCGCGAGGTGTTCAAGCGCGTCGCCAACATCCTCGACGATGCCCGCAGCAAGAAGCTCGCGCCCGGCGACCGGCCCGAACCGGGGCGGTTCGTCGCCGAGGTCGAGAAGGATCTGTACGCCGCGATCCAGAGCGCGCAGCAGGCCGAGCGTGCGCCGCGCGAGAGGCGCGACTACCCGGCGGTGTTCGACTCGCTCGAGCGGCTGCGACCAACCGTCGCGGCATTCTTCGATCGTGGCGGTGTCATGGTCATGGACCCCGATCCGAAGCTGCGCGACAACCGGCTCGCGCTGCTCAACTGGTTCATCACGCCGTACATGGCGATCGCGGACTTCCGACTCCTGGCAGGTGCTGCATGAAATGGATCCGTCAATTCGGCGGCGGCTCGGCCGAAGGCCGCGCCAAGGACAAGGCGCTACTCGGCGGCAAGGGCGCGAACCTCGCGGAGATGGCCTCGCTCGGGCTGCCCGTGCCGCCCGGCTTCACGATCACGACCGAGGTATGCCGGCACGTGATGGAGCACGGCGCGAACGTCGCTCCCGCGGGTCGAAGTGAATTCGACCCGCTCCACTTCGGGCCCGACGAGCTCGCGGCCGAGGCCGACGAGGCGCTCGCGCGCGTCGAGGAGCTGACGAAGTCGCGCTTTGGTGACGACAAGAATCCGCTGCTCGTCTCGGTGCGCTCGGGTGCGCCGGCGTCGATGCCGGGCATGATGGACACGATCCTGAACCTCGGCCTCAACGACACCACCGTGCTCGCGCTCGCGGCGCAGGCCGGCAACCCGCGGTTCGCGTGGGACTGCTACCGCCGCTTCGTCGCGATGTACGGCGAGGTCGTGATGGGCGTCGCGCCCGCCGACGAGCACGACGAGCCGCCGTTCGACAAGCTGCTCGACGCGATCAAGGCCAAGCACAAGGCGTCCCGCGATCAGGACCTGTCGGAGGCCGCGCTGCGCGAGGCGGTCGCCGCGTTCAAGGCGAAGGCGCGCGAGCTCACCGGCATGCCGTTCCCCGACGACGTCCGCCAGCAGCTGTGGGGCGCGATCGGCGCCGTGTTCCGGTCGTGGAACAACCCGCGCGCCGATGTCTACCGCAAGATGAACGGGATCCCGGCGTCGATGGGCACCGCGGTCAACGTCCAGGCGATGGTCTTCGGTAACCTCGGCGACGACTGCGCGACCGGCGTCGCGTTCACGCGCAATCCGGCGACCGGCACCGCCGAGCTGTACGGCGAGTTCTTGACCAACGCCCAGGGCGAGGACGTCGTCGCCGGTATCCGCACGCCGGAGCCGATCGGCGAGCTCGCGAAGAAGCTGCCCGCCGCCCACGCCGAGCTCGTGCGCGTCGCGACGCTGCTCGAGAATCACTTCCGCGACATGCAGGACCTCGAGTTCACGATCCAGAAGGGTCAGCTGTTCATGCTGCAGACCCGCAACGGCAAGCGGACCGGCAAGGCGATGGTCAAGGTCGCCGTCGAGCTCGTCGCCGAGGGCAAGCTGACGCCCAAGGAGGCGGTGCTGCGCATCGATCCGCAGAAGCTCGACGAGGTGCTGCACCCGACGATCGATCCGAAGGCGCGGCCGGCACCGGTCTCCAAGGGGCTGCCCGCCTCGCCGGGCGCGGCGATCGGCCGCGTCGTGTTCACCGCGAATGCGGCGGACGAGTGGCACAAGCGCGGCGAGGAGGTCGTGCTCGTGCGCACCGAGACCTCGCCCGAGGACATCCACGGCATGAAGGCCGCGCAAGGCACGCTGACCGCGCGCGGCGGGATGACAAGCCACGCCGCTGTCGTCGCGCGCGGCATGGGCAAGCCGTGCATCACGGCGTGCACCTCGCTGCGGGTCGACGCGGCCAAGCGCACGGCGTCGTTCGTCGGCGGCGGCAAGGAGTACAAGATCAAGGAAGGCGACGTGCTGACGCTCGACGGCTCGACCGGCGAGGTGTTCGTCGGCAAGGCGCCGCTCGTGCCGGCGCAGCTCGGCGGCGAGCTCTCGCAGCTGATGGACTGGGTCGATCAGTTCCGCAAGCTGCGGGTCCGCACCAACGCCGACACGCCGATCGACGCGCGCACCGCGCGGGCGTTCGGCGCCGAGGGCATCGGGCTGTGCCGCACCGAGCACATGTTCTTCCAGCCCGAGCGCATCCTCGCCGTGCGCGAGATGATCCTCGCCGGCGACGAGGCGGGGCGGCGCGCCGCGCTCGCGAAGATCCTGCCGATGCAGCGCGGTGACTTCGCCGAGCTGTTCCGGGTGATGGACGGCCTGCCGGTCACGATCCGGCTGCTCGATCCGCCGCTCCACGAGTTCTTGCCGCACACGGAGGCCGAGATCGAGCAGGTCGCGGCACAGATCGGCCGGTCGCCCGGTGCGGTCGCGGCGAAGGTGGCCGAGCTGACCGAGGCCAACCCGATGCTCGGCCATCGCGGGTGCCGGCTGGCGATCACCTACCCGGAGATCTACGAGATCCAGGTCCAGGCGATCGGCGAGGCGGCCGCGCAGGTCGCCAAGGATGGCGTCGCCGTCCACCCCGAGATCATGATCCCGCTGGTCATGGTGCCCGAGGAGCTCCGCCGGTTGCGTATCCTGGTCGGCGCCGCGATGGATCGCGCGCTCGGTGGCGCGAAGATCCCGTACACGATCGGCACGATGATCGAGCTGCCGCGCGCGTGCGTGGTGGCGGACCGGATCGCCGAGCACGCCGACTTCTTCTCGTTCGGCACCAACGACCTGACCCAGACGACGTTCGGGCTGTCGCGCGACGACGCGGGGCGGTTCTTGCCGGAATACGTCGACGGCGGCGTGCTGCCCAACGACCCGTTCGCGGTGCTCGATCCCGAGGGCGTCGGGGCCCTGATCGAGCTCGGCGTTCGCGGCGGCCGGGGCACCAAGCCCGGCCTCAAGGTCGGGATCTGCGGCGAGCACGGTGGCGAGCCGAGCTCGGTAGAGCTGTGTCATCGCATGGGGTTTGACTACGTGTCGTGTTCGCCGTTCCGGGTGCCGATCGCGCGGGTCGCGGCGGCCCGGGCCGCACTCGCAGGGGAGAAGCCGTGATCGACGTCATGTCCGCCAGGCAGGCAACGGTTTCGCGGCGCTGGGGGTCGAAGCCCGTACCCATGCGGAGCGTCTGGATCGCGTTCGTGCTGGCAGGCTGCACGGCGTCCCAGGAGGACGTGCGGCCGCTGCCGGATGTCTTCATGTTCCCGACCGGCGCCGCGGTCTCGCCGGACGAGCGGTTCCTGTTCGTCGCGAACGCGAACTCCGAGCTCGAGAAGGACTCGGGCTCGGTGTTCGTGATCGACCTCGATGCCGTCGATGCCGTCGCCGGCGCGTGGACCTCGACCGGTCAGCCGCCGTCCGGCTGCGAGCAGGATCCGGATCGCCGCGAGACGCTGACGTGTCCCGAGGCGCGCTTCATCCTCGCCGACGCCGGCGCGCGCATCGGCAACTTCGCGACCGACATCGCGGTGCAGGACACCGGCAACGGCACGCTGCGCCTGATCGTACCGACCCGCGGCGATCCCTCGATCGCCTGGCTCGACTTCGATGGCACCCACCTGGAGTGCACCGGAGACCAGGGCTTCGCGCTGTGTGACGAGGCCCATCGCCTGTCGTACGTGCACGACGATCCGGACCTCGCGCTGCTTCCGGACGAGCCGTTCGACGCGTACGCCGACTCGTCGGGCGAGTTCGCCGTCGTCACTCACCTCAAGACCGGCGCGGTGACGCTGATCGACTCGCCGATCGGTGGGCCCGCGATGGTCGCGGATGTCTTGACGGGCGTGTTCGCCGTCGATCTGTTGAGCGGCGGCGCGACCGGCGTCGCGGCGCGGCCGAGCCCGGGTGGCGACATCGTGTACGTCGCGAGCCGCAACGAAGACCGCGTGCAGACGATGACGGTCGGCACGCCGGTCAACGACGCGCCGCCGTACCTGATCCCCGGCAACTACTTCTTCCTCGATCTCGCGGGCAACTCCGCCGGCCGGTCGGCCGACTCGCGCGGCCTCGCGTTCTCGTCGAGTGGCGACCGCATGTACCTCATCAACCGCCGGCCGCCGACGCTGCAGGTGTTCGATACCTCGTTCGGTCCGACCGGGTTCCCTCGCAACGAGGGGATCGCGGTCACCGATATCTGCCGGCAGGCGTCGACGCTCGCCGTGATGGACACGGGCGATGGCGAGCGCGCCTACGTGACCTGTTTCCAGGATGGCCAGATGTACATCGTCGATCCGCGCGGCCTGTCGAGCGTGGAGGACATCGTGACCGTCGGTCGCGGTCCCTACGCGGTGGTCGCCGCGCCGAACCGCAAGAAGGTCTTTGTCACCAACTTCCTCGAGAACACCGTCGTGGTCGTCGACGTCTCGCCGACCTCGCCGACCTACAACCGCGTCGTGCTGCGCATCGGGGACGTGAAGCCGCTATGAAGCTCTGGCCATTCACGCTGCTCGCGGTCGTCGCGTGTAGCGATACGACGACCAACCCGGTTACCGAGCTCAACCTCGATCGCCCCGTCGATATCTCGTTCGCGTGTTACGGCGGACTGCGGATCACGCAGGGCGAAGGCACGGGCGATGTGATCACGAGCGCGCAACCGCTGAGCTCGTGCACGTTCCGCTCCGGGCCGCGCGCGAAGCAGGGCGATCCCGAGCCCAAGCCGCCGGGCCAGGAGACGATCGGGGACCAGGAGGTGGGCAGCGCGTGGTGGTACGCGTTCATCCTGCAGTCGGCTCCGGGCACGGTCGCCGTTGCTCGCTTCGATGCCAAGCCGGCGCTGTCGTTCGGCGGCAGCGATGTCACGGTCCTCGATACCGACCCGCTGACGCCGGGCAAGAACAGCATCAGCGTCGGCGAGGATCCGGTCGCGATCGCGACCGACCGCCTCGGCTGCTTCGAGGTCGTCGCGAACGCCGGCTCGTGCGATCTGTCGACGCTCGACGTCAACACCGCGCTCAAGGCCGCCGAGGGCGAGTCGAGCGAGCCGCTCGTCAAACGCCTGGAGGTCACGAACGCCGCCGGTGAGGTGGTGCGCGCGCGGCCGGCCGCGATGGTGTTCGAACCGGCCGGCGGCACGATCGGTGCCGCGTGCCCGGCCCAGCCGACCGGCCTCGCGTACATCGCGTACCCGGGCTGTCACATGGTCGCCGGCGTCGACACGGCGACCGGCACGATCGTCACCAGCATCACGTTCGACGCGCTCGGCGTGCCGACCGTCGGCGATGGCAACGTGTCGTGCCCGGCGGAGTGCGACGGCGCGGCGATCACGCCGGGCGTACGTCCGGTCGCGCTCGATCTCGAGGCCGACCCCCGCACCGGCCGCATCGTGCTCGCGATCGGCGCCGACAACTCCCATTTCTTGACCGTCTACGACCTCGACAACCAGACGCTCGAGCCGCTGTCGCTGATTCCGCCGATCGCGCTCGAGGACCCCACCGACCGGCTCGGCGTCACGGCGGTCTCGATCACGCCGGTCATCGGTATGGGCGGCGATGCCGGTAACCTCGTCGACGAGGGCGCGCCGGGCGGCGATCACCAGTTCATCTATGCGGTGGCGACCGATGCCAGCGTCCGCGTCGCCGACATCTCGGGCACACCGCAGGAGTGCGATGCCCAGATCGATCCGCGCTACCTGCGCGATGTTCGCGACATCAATCGGCTTGCCTGCATTCCAGTGACGGATCCGACGAAGCCGCCGCGCCGCCAGGGGGCGCGGGGACCTGGCATCCAGCTGCTCGGCGACGCGGTGCCGACCGGCGTCGACGTCGCCAAGGTCGAGCGCCTCCAGCCCGAGCAGCGCACCCCGCCGCGGCGGCTGATCGGCTACTTCGGGTTGATCAGCTCCGCGGACGGCAACGTGTACGTGTTCAACGTCGACGACGACGACTTCGCCGACTTCGTCGACCCCGCCGATCCACTCGCAACCGCGATCCCGCTCGACATCCCGCACCAGCTGCGCGACACCGTGACGGACCGCGGGCTCAAGGCCGAGCAGGACGGCAAGTTCGTGTGCAACGATCCGGGGCCGGCACCGACCGAGACCGGCGTCACCAGCGGCGGCATCCGGATCGAGGGTGCGCCGACGAACGTGCTGCCGGCCGGCGTGCTCGCGACCGAGAAGACCGGTGGGCTGCCCAGCATCCGCCAGGTGCTGTGTGATGTCGAGGGGGAGGAGGACGACCGCCCGGTCAACGAGCTGTTCTTCTCCGCGCCGCTCGACGTCCGCGACGAGGTGTTCCCCGACCTCATGGGGATGCACAGCGACGAGGGCTGGACGCTGACCTGGGAGGGGCCGCTATCCCGCGATGGCAGCTCCGCCGCGGTCGACGGTCCCGCGGTGCGGACGAGCCAGATGGTCGTCGACCCCACGGGCATGCACCTGGTCGACACGTCGCGTCCGTTCTGCGACGCCGGCGTGCAGCCGTACGACATCGTCCAGTTCCGCGGCTGCGATCCGACGATCGGCGACGCCGGCTGCCCGATCGGCTACACGTGCTACGTCCACCCGCAGAGCCAGGTCACCGGCATCGGCTCCTGCATGCTGGTCGACGAGGCCGAGCGGCTGGCGAACGCGTGCAAGCCGTTCTTGACGTCGCTGCGCCGCTACACGGTCGGCACGACGAAGAGCGGCGAGCTCCAGCTGTTGCCGCGCAAGGTCGCGCTGCGCACCACGCCGGTCGAGGGCTGCGACACGGACGACCAGTGCGAGGCGCTCGCCGACTACGCGCTGCAGAACGCCTCGTCGCGCAACCCGGGCGATCCGGACCAGCCGACCGATCCGAAGACGTGGCGCTGCGCGGCCGATCCGGATCGCAAGCCGATCGCGACCGGCAAGCGCTGCCTGCTCGCCTGCGATAGCGACGCGGACTGCAACGCCGGCACCGTGTGCCAGGAGAACCCCGCGGCACTGCCCCAGAAGGGCTATTGCATGGAGGGCGTGATGCCGCCGCAGGCGTGCGTGAACGCGCCGCAGCGCTACGAGCTGCGCGCCGGCGAGGCGTTCGCGGTGGTGGGCAGCCGGCATGGCTTCCTCCATCCGATCATCGCCGACGCGGGCGACGTCTGCGTCGCCGATCCGGCCGCGAACCCGCTCCAGGTTGGCCGCATCCCGCTCGATCCGCCGGACTGCGATCCCACCGCGGACCCACGGACCGGCAAGCTGCCCGACGGCTCGTTCGACGCGAACCCGTGCAAGGTGACCGTGCAGGAGACCGAGTACCAGCTCAACTACGTGGCGGGCACGTGCACGCTCGGCGACCCCGACGAGTCGATCGTGACGCGCGACGCGACCGGCCTGCGGTTCCGCAATCCGGCGATGAACCTGACGCTGGTCGACCCGACGTACCAGGGCGACCTGATGTGCCACGGCGACCGCCAGGGCATGCTCCAGGACATCCCGCTGGTGCCGCCGGGCTTCCAGATCGCGTTCCGGCTGACCGCGGGCTTCACCCCGCTCACGATCGCGGGCATCTCTCCGGCGCTGCCGATCAAGGTGGTGCGCGGGCCGACCGAGAGCCTGTGGGTGATCGACGAGGGTGACTTCCTGTCGACCTCGATCGGGCTGCCCTCGACGCGTGGCCGCGTCTACCGCATCGAATCGGTCACGATCAACACCGTCAACGTCGTCCAGTAGCCGGCAAGTTTCTTGCCCGCGCGGCCCGGGTTGTCGACGCTCGGGCTATGTCGCGCGAAGCCGAGCTGTACAAGGACAAGATCGAGGTCAGCCTCGACGGTCGTCAGATCTTCTATCTGTTCTTCGGCGGGTCGGTGATCGTGGGGCTGGTCTTCGTGCTCGGCGTGATGGTCGGGCGGCGCGTCGAGGCGCGCGGCCACACCGATCGTGCGCGCGCGGAGGCGACCGTCGATCCGCTCGCCGCACTCGATCGACTCGAGGGTGGCAGTGGGCTGTCGTTTCAGGGCGCGCTGCGCGGGGCCGACGAGCCGGCGAGCGATGTCGAGAAGGCGATCGCGGCGATGCCCGGTCACGAGGCGGAGCCCGCGAAGGCGGACAAGAAGGCCGCACCCGCGAAGGCCGAGGCGGACAAGACGCTCGACCACGAGGACGCGGACAAGCCGGCCGAGCCCGCGAAGGCCGAGAAGAAGGCGGAGCCCGCAAAGCCGGACAAGGCGGCGGACGCCGCGCCGGCGAAGCCGACCGAGGAGAAGCCGAAGTTCACGCTCCAGCTGTCGTCGTTTCAGGACAAGGCGGAGGCGCTCGCGTACTTCGAGACGATGAAGGCCGCCGGCTACAAGCCGTTCATGACGGAGGGATCCGTCGACGGCAAGCAGTACTTTCGCGTGCGCCTCGGCTCGTATCAGACCCTCGAGGCCGCGGAGGTCGCGCGGACCGAGCTGCAGAAGGCCGCGAACAAGTCCTCGATCGTGATCAAGCTCTAGCCGCGCGCGCTCACTTCTTGAAGCCGCGGATGATCTTGACGAGGCCCTCGAGCACCGCGGGCTGATCCGCCAGCTGCGGGTTGCCTGGCATCAGCGGGCTCTTGCCCACCGCCTGGCCACCCTGGAGGATCGTCTTCTTGAGGTCATCGTCGGTGACGCTCGCCTGCCACGCGGGATCGGTGTAGTCGCGCGGCCTGGTCGGCAGCGACGCGGCCGCCGGCCCGTTCCCGGTGCCGTCCGCGCCGTGACACGTCGCGCACACGGTCGCGAACATCTGCGTCGCCTGGTCGGGGACGCCGCGGGCTCGCTTGCCGCTGGGACCCGACTCGGTCTGCGCCGACGGGGAGCCGCTCGACGGAGGAGGCGGCTCGTTGTTCTTGCTGCACGCGACGACGAACGCGAGCAGGAGGATCGCAAGCCCTGGCGTTGCCGGGGCGCGCAGCACCGCGCGGGCGGTGCGGAGGGTGGTGATCGACTTCCACATCCGCATGATGGGGGTAGTTTACTCGTACCGGTTCTTGCGATGCCAGGCGCGCGTGACGCTCGTGCCCTTCGCGGTCAGCGTCAGCTCGTACACGGCGGCGGCGCCGTTGCAGTCGAGGTCGCCGGTGGCGCGCAGGATCGCGGAGTGGCCGCTCGCGTCCGGGAGATACTGATACGTGTAGCGGTACGGATCGTCGATCGAGAACTGCAGCGCGCGCCAGCCCGGCGCGTCCCACGTCGCGTCATCGGGCTTGCACGTGCCGCCTTGCTCGCAGCACGACGGCTGGGGCGTCGGACCGGCAGCCGTGGGCGGCACCTTGCCGGTGGTCGCGATCGAGGTCGCCACGCGCTCGGCGAGCACGTTGAGGAGGTCTTCCGCCTCGCGCGAGTGGTTCTTGGCCGTACACGAGCGCTTCGCGGCGGGGCAGGTCGCGATCGCGCACAGCGCGATCAGCGTCAGCACGTAGCGCAGGCGGCGGCCCCACATGGCGCGCGGACTCTAGCACGGGCCCGGGGAGCGGCTACGTCACGCCGCGAGCGTGCCGAACGCCGGGACCTCGTCGAGCACGCGCAACACGTTATGGCCGAGGATCTTCTCGATCACGCGCGTCGGGATCCCGCGCCTGGACAGCGCGACGGTCAGGTTCGGCATCGCCGCGATGTCCTCGAGCCCTTCGGGCGGCACGACGAAACCATCGAAGTCGCTGCCGAGCGCGGGCAGGTCCTCGCCGGCGACATCGAGCAGGTGGCGGATGTGATCGACGACGGCGTCGATGGTCGCGCCGCCGAGGAACTGGCGCGCGAAGATGATGCCGACGCAGCCGCCGCGGTCGGCGATCGCGCGGATCTGCTCGTCGTCGAGGTTGCGCCAGCTCCTGTGCACGCCATTGACGCCCGTGTGCGTGACCATCGGTGGCCGCGTCGCGAGCTCGAGGGCCTCGAAGAAGCCACGCCGGTTGATGTGCGCGAGATCGACGATCACGCCGCAGCGCTCGCACTCGCGGATCACGTCGCGGCCGAGGCCGGTCAGCCCATCCTCGCGCTTGGGCTGGCGTGAGGTCCCGCCGAGTGCGTTCGGCCACAGGTGGAGCGGGCCGAGGTAGCGCACCCCGCGGCGCGCGAACATCTCGATCGCCTCGACCTTGCCGTCGAGCGCGTGCCCGCCCTCGATCCCGGAGAGCACGGCGATCTTGCCGGCCGCCTTCGCGGCGCGGATCTCGGCGCCGGTGCGCGTCCACACGAGCTTGTCGGGATGGGCGGCGATCGCGGCATCGAGCGCGTCGAGCTGGTTCGCGACCGAGCGCGCGTTGCTCTTCTCCGCGCCCGGCACGTACGTCGGCCAGGTCCAGAACGCGAAGAACTGCG
>DAIRFU010000076.1:0-1973 GCA_036794935.1 Kofleriaceae bacterium
CAGCGCGCGCGAGAGATCGATCGCGTGGCGCAGCTCGGCGTCGACCGAGGTCGCGTTGCAGAGCAGGCCAACGCGCCGGCCCGCGATCAGCTTGCCGCCTTCGGCGACGAGGCGAGCGAGGCCGGATTGGACGGTCATTCGAAGATCGGTACGGGCTTCAGCGAGACCTTGTCGCCCGTGGTCACGACGCGGAAGCGAACCGTACGGCAATTGTACTGCGCCTTGAGCTTGCCCTCGTTCACCTTGAGCTTCGCGATGAAGTTCTCGAACGAGACGTCATCCGGCGATCCGACGGCCTTGCGCTGCGCGACGTACTCGGTGAACACGCGCTTGTAGTAGTCGGGCTCGCTCTCCTTCGCGAGGTTCGCGAGATCCGGATCGACGGCGGGCTTGTCCTCGCCCTCCTCGAAGTCGACACGGCCCGGGATGATCGGGTTGCCGTCCTCGTCGAACTCCTCCTCGCCGGGCTCGGGCCGGCCGAGCAGGCGCGCGAGCATGACGTTGAGGCCGTTCGCGAGGCCGTCGAGCTCGGGGCCGACCGGACGGAACGTGCGATCGACGTTGCCGTTGATGATATCGGTGACGCCGAGCTCGATCTGATCGACCTGGCCGACGAGCCGGCGATGCGACAGGTAGAGACCCAGCATCGAGATCGCCAGCGCACCGAGGCCGAGCAGCACGATGAACAGCTTGACCGTGCTGCCGACATGCGTGGGATCGGTGACGGCCGCGAGCACCATCGCGCCCGCGGTCATCGCCGGGTATCCCGCCGGGCGTGCGGTCATCGAGCGCGGCATCGGCACCGCGGCGGCGTAGTACGTCGTACCGTCGACGGAGACCTTCGTCGGCTTGTCCGAGCCCTCCTTCACGGTGCCGTTGCGCACGAGGTCGCTGAGCTGGGTCGCCTTCGCGGTGTCTTCCTCGTTCGTGCCCGGCTTCGTGAAGCTGGTCGCGATCACGCGGCCCTGGTCGTAATAGGCGATCTCGGTGCCGAGCAGGCGCTTGTCGAGCTGCGCGAGCTGCGCGGTCTGCGCGTACGCGACGATCACCGCGCCGATGATCACGACGCCGTCCGGATCGCTCGCCGGCACCGGCGCCTCGGTATCGATGACCGGCGCGACGCCGATCTTCATCATCCGGCCGCGGTCGTTCCAGATGTCGCTGATGATCACGCGGCTGCCGAGCGCGACATTGAGCGCGGGAATGACCGTGTCGCCCTCGGGGCTGTCGGCCTTCTTCCACTGCTTGGGCACCACGCTCGCGACGTCGTGCATCGCGACGAGCATGCCGCCGGCATCGACGAGCGCGATCATGTCGGGCTTGGGGTTCTGCTCGCCCTGCTGCTCCTTCTCCTGCTCCTTGGCCATGAAGCGCGAGAACCCGATCCGCGCCTGGTTCGCGCGCTCGATCCCGCTCTCGCTCTTGAGCGCGGCGACGAACGCGCGGTCGGCCGCGAGCCGCTCCGCCTTGTTCGCGACGTCGATCGCCTGCAGCTGGGCGACCTGCTGGACCACCTGGTACGAGCGACGCAGTTGCGCCTCCGCGTCCTTGCGGATCTTGAGATCGAACTTGGTCGAGGCGACGAAAAACGCGATCGCTGTGAGAGCCGCGATCACGATGGCGACGACGGCGGCAATTACCGTGCGGGACATGCTCCCTCCTCGGGGATTATTCGTGCGCTTCCGCGGGGATGTCAATCACGGGGACCGCTCACTTGGCCGCCGCGAATCGCTTCGTCATCGCGCAGAGCGCGTCGATCTTGTCCGCCTGCTTCTCGGGATCGAGGTACGCGACCTGAAACTCGCACACCGCGCGGGCGAGCCCGGCCCGGATGCCCTCGACGAGCGGCGCCCGATCGTGGGCGAGCAGGAGCTGGTGCGACGCCCCCGTGCCGAAGGCGATGGTCGCGAGCGCGGTCGTGCAGTCGGCCGGCGGCACGGTCCCCGGGTACGCGCTCGGCTCGCACAGCGCGG
>DAIRFU010000076.1:1983-9708 GCA_036794935.1 Kofleriaceae bacterium
CAGGTTTCAGCGCATATCTGGTAGCGAGGTAGAGGCCGACTACGCCGACGTCGGTGCTGTCCATCGCGCGCACTGCGTCGATCAGTTCCTGATCGCTGCAGCTAAAGTTGCCGCACCAGTGCGCTCGGCTCGCACAGCGCGGCGCCGGGCACCGCGACGATCGTGTCGAGCACGTCGAGCCTGCCCTCGAGCGCCCCGGCGAACGCGGTCAGCTTGCCGAGCGTGTCCGCGTACACCGCGGCGACCTCGTCCGGCGTCACCGTGCCGTCGGTCTCGAACAGCACGCTGCCGATCCGCTTGCCGGCGGTCAGGGTCACGCCCTTGACCCGGGTCGCGGGCTCGTACCCGGCGTGCTCGCCGCCGAGCAGCAGCGCCGCGGCCGTGGCGCCTCCGCCGAGCACGAGCAGCGCGAGCGCGATCCACGGCCACTTGCTGGCGCTGCTGGGGTGGCGCCGCGGCGCCGGCTCGAGCCGATCGGCGAGGTCGCTGGCGGTCGCCGCCCGCGTGGTCTCGGCCAGCCCTGCCGGCTGCGTGCCACGCGGCGTGCGATCGTCCTGCGGCGCCGTGGCCGCGGGGCCGAGCACGAGATCGCGCGCGACCCGCTGGGTCTCGACCAGCGCGACGTCGCCGTCCTTGAGCGCCGCCTCGAGGAGCTTGCGCATGTCGCGCGCGGTGTCGAAGCGATCCTCGGGGCGCTTGGCGAGGCATCGCATCACCGCGTCCTCGACGCTCGCCGGCAGCGAGACCCCGAAGGCGCTCGGCGGTCTCGGCGCCTCGGTCAGGTGCTTCGTCATGATCTCGAAGTGCGTGTTGCCGGTGAACGGCGTGTCGCCGACCAGCGACTCGTAGACCGTCGCGCCGAGCGAGTAGATGTCGGTGCGCAGGTCGACCTCCTGGCCGCGCACCTGCTCGGGGGACATGTAGCGGACCGTGCCCATCGTCTGACCGGTCGCGGTGAGCTTGGTCGACGTCGTCATCTTCGCGATCCCGAAGTCCATCACCGTGGCGGCGCCGTCGGCCTCGCGCACGAGCACGTTGGACGGCTTCATGTCGCGGTGGATGACGCCGCGCCCGTGCGCGTACTCGAGCGCCTTCAGCACGTCGATCGCGATCTTGCACGTCGCCTTCCAGTCGAGCCGCTCGTGCTGCAGGATCACGCGCTCCCACGTGTGGCCCTGCACGTACTGCATCGCGAGCACGAAGCTGCCGTTCTCCTGCCCGAAGTTGTAGAGGTGGACGATGTTGCCGTGATCGAGCGCGGCGAGCGCCTTGGCCTCCTCGAGGAAACGCGACTTGACCTGGCTGTGCGCGGCGAGCTCGGGAGGCAGGATCTTCAGCGCGACCTCCTGGTCGGTCAGCTTGTGACGCGCCTTGAACACCACGCTCATGCCGCCCTGGCCGAGCACGTCGACGAGCTCGTACGTGCCGAGCACGAGCGTGCCGATCATGCGATGTGCACCGGTCGCGCTGAGCGCGGTGCCGCAGTGCGGGCACTTGACGTCGATCTCGAAGACATCCTGCTGACAGCTCGGGCAGTTCATCCGGCGGCCTCGTCCGAGCCGCGATCGCGGCGCTCCCAGCCGGGCACTCGATCGAGCAGCCGGCCGAGCTCGTCGACGAGGATGCTCGGGTACTCGACGGGGGTGTAGTGCGTGCCGCCCTCGATCACGACCATGCGCGAGCCCGGGATCATCCGGTGCATGTGCTCCGCCGTCGATGGCGGCGTCATCAGATCGCGATCGCCGGTGATGATCGAGATCGGCACGCCGATCGTCGGCAGGACCTCCTCCGCGTCGTGCTCGTCGAGGCGGGTCAACAGGTCGCTGTAGATGCGCCAGTCGATCTGCTGGAACCCGGCCGCGACCGCGCGGAAGATCTCGAGATCGATCGTCTTCGAGACCAGGCCGACGCGCTTCATCGCCGCGATCAGCGCGTCGCTGCCGGCGAGCCGCTTCGTCGCGAGGCCGGCGAGCGCCGCCTGCGCCTTGACCAGCCGGAGCAGCATCGGGATCGTGCGGCCGACGAGCCGGCTACCCATCACCGTGCGAAACGCGCGGCCGTACGTGCCGTTGATCGCGAGCATGCCGCGCACCCGCTCGGGATGGCGGCGGATCGTCTCGAAGCCGACCTGGACGCCCATCGACCAGCCCGCGAGCACGACGCTGTCGACGCCCTCCTGCTCGAGGATCGCGACCAGGTCATCGACCTGGTGCGCCACCGTGTTCGCCTGCGGATCCGCGGCGGCCGCGGACGTGTAGAGGCCGCGGTAGTCCCAGCAGATCGTCTTGTACTCGGTCAGGGCGTCGTAGAGGTAGCGAAACGCGATGTAGGTGCCGCCGAGACCGTTCGCGAACACGATGCACGGGCCGTCGCCGCGGACCTGATAGCCGATGCGGGTGCCGTCGCGCGCCGTCACATGGCGCTGCTGGATTCCCGCGATCATCCTCGTCGATCGTAACCGATCAGCGAGCGCGTGGGATCGCCGAGCGGCGCGAGCTTGCGCGAGTGCATCCCGGAGAGAAAATGACGACGGCCGGGGGAGACCCGGCCGTTCTCGCTCGCTACGAACGATCGCTAGAAGTAGAGGATCGCGTTGAGGCGCGCGCGCGTGTACTCCTCGGTCTCGTCGCTGTCCTCGCTCGGCGGCGTGATCGTGCGCGGCGCCGATCCGTCGGGCACCGCGGTCGCCATCGGCTCGTCGCTCGCGACGGTCGCGCGGCTGCCGGCGCGGACCTCGAGTGCGAGGTGGAACTTCCGCGTCACCGCCCAGCGCAGGCCCGCGCCGACCTCGAGGAAGTCCTGCGTGGTCTGGTAGTCGTCGCCGACCTCCGCCTGCTGCACGCCGGTACCGACCAAGAGGTACGGTGCCCAGCGGTTGTACGCGCCGATCTCGTACAGCAACGACGCGCCGAGACGGCGGTCGACGCGCGCGTTGTCGACGCCGTTGACGTCGTACGACATCTTGCCGAGCTCGCCCTCGATGATGAGCCCCGGCGTCAGCCGGAACCGCGCGAGCAGGCCGAGATCGTCCGACTCGTGCGTCGAGTCACCGCTCTGCGACTCGACCGCCGACCCGCCGGCGAACAGGCCGATCCCGAGCTTGGGCAGCTCGCGACGCGGCTCGGCGACGGCGACCACGCCGGGCGCGCTGACCGGCGCGACGGGGTAGTAGCTCGGCGTCGCGTAGTACGAGGGCACGTACGTCGGGTAGTAGACGTAATAGGGGCGCGGGTAATACGTGTAGCGCGGGCCGACGTAGATCGAGCCGTGCACGCGGACGCGCGCCGGCCGCCACGCAGGGCGCGCGAAGCGCCACGAGCTGCCGACGTGAACGCCACCGCTCCAGTGCAGTCCACCGCTGAAGTGGAAGCGGGCGCGGCCGGCCTCGGCGACGCCGGACAGCCCGAACGACGAAGCGACGAGAGCACCGAGGAGGACAGGTAGGCGAACGTTCACGTGGATAACCCTTTCTGGAACACTAAGGACGCCCGAGACGCCCGAACGGTTTAGTGCACGCGTGAGGCCAGTGGTTTTTGCCGGCCTGTTGAAGTGAAACGACCACGAATCCGCTCGCTTACATCACGCGACGCGATCACCGGGTGTAACCGGCGATTCACGGCCGGTGTCAGTGTGGTGCTGAGGCGACATCTCTCCCGCGAGCGGTCCAAGCCTCGGGCATCCTTGACACTCTCGTCGTCACGTTCATACAGTCACCCTCCGGAGGAACCCACATTGAGCGACGCAAAGAAAGCAGGCAGTAGAGACATCAGCGAGCTCAAGCAGCGTCTTGGGCTCAAAAAGGCCGGGGCCGCGCAGCCTGCGCAGCGGTCGAACGGGGCTCCCTCCGGCGGCGTGGTCGCACCACCTGGCCTGGCCGTGCCGCCGCCGCCGCAAGGTGCCGCGCCCGCGATCCCGAGTGCGCACGATGATCCGTTCGGCGCGATGAACGCGATGGCGGCGGTCGCGCAGGTGCAGCGCGCTCCGGAAAAAGAATTCATCATCGTCAACGACGGCAACGTCGAGAAGGTCGGCGCGCAGTCGCACGGCGCGCTGATCGCGAAGATCGCGATCCCGGCCGGCATCGCGCTGATCGTCGGCATCGCGGTCGGCAAGATCGGCACCGGCGCCTCGACGTACAACGAAGGTCTGCGCGGCGCGCGCGCGATCCTCGGCGACAAGCAGACGCCGTCGACCGTCGCGATGCTGAAGAAGACGCTCTCCGAGCTCGATAACGTGCTCGACGAGGCGAAGACGAAGAACGGCTTCAAGCCCGACCTCGACCTCGACAAGAGGCTCAAGGAGATCGCGGCCAAGCTCGACGTCAAGAGCGAGCTCGTGTTCCGCGCGAAGCAGAACTCGCTCGATTCCGCGATCTCGGGCGAGATCCTCTCGTTCTACGCGGGCGTCCTCCAGGTCAAGGAGATGATCGATATCCACAACAAGGCGGCGGCCGGGGATGACATCATGCTCAAGAAGGGCAAGGAGGCCGCCGACAAGGCCGCGCTCAAGGAGAGCGAGGCGGCCCCGCTCGCCGGCCAGCTCCGCTACGCGGTGATGCTGTCGGCACCGACCGAGGAGGACCGCGCGGACTTCGGCGCCAAGATCGTCGAGATCGCCGGCCTGTACTGCGGCGGCGGCACGAACCCGGTGGCGCGCTGCGCCGAGGGCGAGTACCCGTCGGCGTTCGCCTACCGCAACGAGCCAGGAGCGACGCCGATCAAGGGCGATCTCGTGACCACCGCGAGCGACAGCGTGCCGGCCCGCAAGCTGGTTCCGCTGCTCCAGAACGGCGTCCGCGACTCGCTCGTCAAGGGCGGCGAGCCGACCGTGTCGGAGTACTACTACCAGCGCCGCCTGCGCGAGCTGTACGACCGCGTTCACGGCAACGGTAAGTCCCAGCGTGGCCTCATCGAGGACGGTAACAAGCTGGAAACTCGACTGCAGACCGAAGCCGGCAAGAGCACCCGGTTCTCGTTCTTCATGTGATGAATCTTCTGGGGCTCAGAAACGTCGGAGGACGTATGCGTCGGATCCGCACTGCACTGCTGCTGTCTGCCCTCGTCGGTTTCGGCTTCTCGAGCCCCGCGCTCGCGAAGCCGCGCAAGGCCACCGCGACCAAGCGGGCGAAGAAGGCCGCGCCGGTGAAGAAGAAGGTCGGGCCGCCGCCGATGGTGAGCGCCGAGCACAAGAAGGCGCTGGCCGAGAAGCTCGCCGGCTTCAAGTTCGGCATGTCCAAGGACGAGGTCCTCGGCGTGCTGCAGAAGCAGATCAACGACCGCTACGAGGAGAAGATCAAGGCGACGACCGACGTCTCGATGCAGGACCGCTACCGCAAGGACAAGAAGGCGGAGCTGTCGCGCATCGCGAAGACCTACGTCGCGTTCGAGGGCAAGCGCACCGGCTGGGACGTCTCGATCGTCGAGAAGGAGTTCGCGCACCACACGAACGAGTCGATGATGGAGCGCTGGGAGAACGAGAACGGCAAGAACCAGCGCCGGTTCTTCTTCTTCTACAACCAGAAGCTGTGGAAGATGTACATCTCGCTCGACGTCTCGATGATCCCGGAGGACAAGCGGAACTTCGAGACGTTCAAGGGAGTGATGGAGAGCCAGTACGGCAAGGGCCAGGTCGACGGCGGCACGATCGCGTGGCGCGCCGGCGAGTTCGACGTGCGCGCGGTCGATCGACTGAAGGACTACGGCGCGCTCGGCCTCGTGCTCGAGGATCCGTCGGTGCGCGGCGAGGTCATCGCGCTGCGCGAGAGCAAGGCGCCGGCCAAGAAGCAGACCTCGGCGATCATCAAGGCCGTCATCGATACGGACGGCAGCGACCATCCCGACGTGAAGTCGAACAGCGGCGCCGTCGAGGCCGTGATCCAGTCGAGCGGCGGCGCGAAGCGCAAGTAGCGCTCGGCCCGTTCTGCGGCTCGTCGAGCTCGCTACTCGACGTCGATCGGGATCTCGAACAGGCTGTCGATCGACGGCGGGAACACGCGCAGCGTGTAGTGCCCGGGCTTCGGGAACGTGTAGCGGAAGTAGTAGCGACCCGCCTGATCGCTGCGCGCGTTGCGCCGCGGGCGCGCCGTCAGCCCCTTCGCCGCGCCGGTCTCGTCCTCGATGGTGAGCACGATCTCGTCGGCGACGATCGGCTGGCCGAGCTTGTTCTTGATCTCGAGCCGGCTGCGGATCTGCTGCTCGGCGATCAGCGGATCGGGCACCATCGCCTGCACGATCATCTCGCCGTTGTCCTTGTAGAGCGTGCGGCGGCGGCCGACCCGCGGGTCGTTGTCGACGGTGGGCTCGTCGGGCTCGTCGGCGACGGCGGGCCGATCACGCAGCGAGTACACGGCGAAGCCGGCGCCCCCGAGCAGCACGGCGATCGCGCCGAGCCCGAGCAGCACGCGGCGGCGGGCACGCTGGCGCGGCACCTCGACGCCGTCCGGCAGATCGCGCAGCGTCGCGAGCGTGCGGCGCGGCCTGGCCATGCGCTTGCTCGGCGGTGCCGCGGGTGTGCCGGGCGCCTCGCCGGCGAGCTCGAGCAGCGCGTCGTCGATGAGCGCGACGAGCGCGTCGGCGTTTGGCGGGCGGTCGTCGGGCTTCTTGCGCATCAGCGTCGCGCACAGCCGGTCGATCGCCTCGGGCACGTCGGGGTTCTTCTCGCTGGGGAGCGGGGCAGGGCGGCCGAGGTGTGCGAGCAGGACCTCGAAGCCGGAGCCCTCGAACGGCGGCGCACCGGTGACGAGCTCGAACAGCAGGCAGCCGAGCGCGTAGAGATCGGCGCGCGCGTCGACCTGCTCGCCGTGCGCCTGCTCGGGAGACATGTAGTGCGGCGTGCCGATGAGGCCGCCGGAGGTCAGCCGTGTCGCGTCCGCGTTGCCCGGCTTGCAGACCGCGATCCCGAAGTCGACGATCGTGATGCGGTCGTCGCCGTTGCGATCGCGGCGCCACATGATGTTCGTCGGCTTGAGGTCGCGGTGGACGACGTCGGCGGCGTGCGTCTCGGACAGCGCGCTCGCGATCTGGCGCACGATGCGCAGCGCGCGCACCGCCGGCAACGGACCGCCGGCGAGGATCCTGTCGAGTGGCTCGCCGGCGACGTGCTGCATCGCCAGGTACGGGCGGCCGTCGGCCAGCTCGCCGACCGCGTAGATCGCGACCACACCCGGGTGCTGGATGCGCGCGGCGGAGCGGGCCTCGCGCGCGAACCGACGCGCCATCACCGGATCGGCCGCGATCTCGCTCGTCGGCACCTTGATCGCGACCGGTCGGTCGAGGCCGATCTGGCGGCCGCTGTACACGGTGCCGAACGAGCCGCCGCCGATGATCGCGTCGATCTCGAACTGGCCGTCGATCGCGATGCCGATGAGCCGGCTCGCCGCGGAGTCCGCCGCGGACGTGGCGAGCTTGCTGGTCGCCGCGGCCGGATCGACCCGCTCGATCGGGGCACCGCACGCGGGGCAGAAGCGCCCCGTGTCGCCGGTCTCGGTCGCGCAGGTCGTGCAGAGGCTCACAGGAGTTGAACGTAGCAGGAGGGCGGATGTTCACGCACTGCGGGGAAACCCCCGTGATCCGCGGTGGATGCGACGAGAAACTCGGAGCCGGTTCAGGGCGCTTGCGGCGGCGCGGCGTCGGCGGGCGCGGCCTCGGCAGGTGCGGGCTCCGGCGCGCTGATCATGAACGACACGCCGAGCGTGCCGGGCTGATCGACGCCGGCGGGCGTCTCGCT
>DAIRFU010000076.1:9718-15625 GCA_036794935.1 Kofleriaceae bacterium
AAGATCAGCCGACGCGGCGTCGACGCGAGGTTTTCGCGCAGCTCCAGCTGCGTCGTCGCCTCCGGCGTCTCGCTGAACGTCGCGTCGATGCGACGCTTCGCGCTGACCGCGACCAGCTCGAAGTTGCCCTCGGCGAGCTTCACCGTCGTCCTGGCGCCGGGCGCGAGCGCGCCCCACGACGGACCGCGGCTCGTCGCGCCGCGCGGGTAGATGAAGATCTGCTCGATCGGCCGGCTCGTCTGGTTGACGAGCTCGAGCGCGATCGGTCCGGCATGGTCGGTCTGGTAGTTGCCGGTCTTGCCGCCGCACGCGGCGACGCACAGACCAAGCACGAGGGCTCGCCACATGCCCTATGCGTAACACGAGTGGCGATCGTTACGATTCGCCCTCGTCACGCACGAAAGGGGCCCGCAGCGTAGCCGCCACGTACCACCCGTGCTGTGGATCGACTCAGGCGACCGCGCGAAGCGTGGCCGCGACCTGCGGGGCCAGCGCGCTCTCGATCAGCGCCAGCGCGCGATCGGTGCGGACGTCGAGCGCCTCGGTCGGCATCGTCAGGTTCGAGTGCATCTCGGCGGCGTCGAGGCTGCCGAGGAGCACCGACCACGCGAGATCGGCGATCTCGCGGGCGTTGACCTGACGGTAGATGCCGGCGTGGATGCCATCGGCCACGCACGCACCGATGTGATCCTGGATGCGGCCGATCCCGGCCGACACCGCGGCGACCACCTCGTCCGACAGCTGCGGGCGGATGGCCGGCTGAGCGAGCAACCGCAGGATGCGCGGACCCTCGGCATCGCGCTCGGCCCAGCGGACCAGGATGCTCCAGGTGTCGCGCAGCCGCTTGCCGGCCTCGCCATGCTCGCGGACCTGACCCATCTCGACGTCGAAGACCGTGAGGGCGTCCTCGATCAGCGAAACGTAGAGGTCCTCCTTGGAGCGGAAGTAGAGGTAGATCGCGCCAACGGACAGCTGCGCCGCGCGTGCGATCAGCTCGATCGACGCGCCACTGTAGCCCCGTTCCGCGAACACCGAGCGAGCCGCTTCCTGGATGCGACGGCGTCGCGCCTGCCGCTCTTGCGCCTTGCGTTCTTGAGCGTTCGTCATGCGGGTGCTTTAGTAATTTTGACGCAACAGGTCAAGCAAGGAATTAGTCACATCGGATCTCCAGTAGATTCGTTCAGTTGGCAGCGGCCAACAGGCTACTCGAGTAGCCACAACCCAAGCTCTGTAAATCTGAGTCGAATTTCGGTTCTAACCGAGTTCAGCCAGGTAGATCCGAGCACCGCGTCATGCGTCCATACCCCGCATGGTCGTCACCGCCCACCAGGTCCGCACCTCGCTCGCCATCACCGCAGCCGGGGCTGCGATCGCCGCCGCGCTGCTGCTCGGCCCCGCCTCGCCGCCTCGCTGCGCGCCCGGGCCGACCAGCGATGTGCTCTCGGCCCACCTGACGTCGACCGAGGTGCAAGGCGGCGAGCAAGACATCGCCGTGACCATCCAGATGCCGGCCGGGCAGCTCGCGGCGCGGCGGCCGCTGTCCCTCGCGATCGTCATCGATCGGTCGGGCTCGATGACCGGCGAGCCGCTCGCGAACGCGAAGGCGGCGGCGGCGAGCCTCGTCGGCCAGCTCGACGAGCGCGACGCGTTCACGGTGGTCACGTACTCGTCGGCCGTCGAGACGGTCGTACCGATGACGCGAGCGACCGGTGCGAGCAAGGCCGCCGCGCGCGAGGCGATCGATGGGATCTGGGACGACGGCAACACGTGCATCTCGTGCGGCATCGAGCGCGGCGCGGCCGAGCTCGCGGCGTCGCCGATCGCCGGCGGGCTGCGCCGGATCGTGCTGATCTCCGACGGGCAGGCGAACGCGGGGCGGGTGGACCGCGGCGATCTCGCCGCGCTCGCGACCGACACCGCGGCTCGCGGGATCTCGCTCTCGGCCGTCGGCGTCGGGCTCGACTTCGACGAGCTGACGATGACGCGGCTCGCGGACGTCGGCCACGGCACGTACTACTTCGTCGAGGACACGGCCGAGCTCGGCCGCCTGTTCGAGCGCGAGCTCGCGGGGCTGGCCGCGACCGTCGCCGCCGACGTGCGCCTCGTGATCAGCGATGCCGGCGGCACGATCGAGGACGCGTACGGGTACCCGACGCTGCGCCAGGGCGGAGGCGTCGTCGTGCCGATCGCCGATCTGCGCGCCGGCGAGACCCGCCACGTCGTGCTGCGCGCGCACGTGGATGCGTCGGCGACGGGACCGCTCACCGTCGCGCGGTTCGCGCTGCACTGGCGCCGCGTCGTCGATGGCGGCTTCGCCGAGGCACGCACGCAGCTCGACACGACGATCGTGCGCGACGTCGCGCGCGTGCGGGCGACGCTCGATCGCGCGGCCGTCAATGTCGTGGCGCAGGCGCGGGCGGCGCGCGTGCTCGAGCAGGCGACGACCGTCTACGAGACGCAGGGCGCCGGGGCCGCGCAGAAGCTCGTCGAGCGCAACCTGCGCGACGCCCGCGCCAACCCCGCGCTGAATGCGCCGGCGCTGCAGGCGATCGAGGCGGCGAGCATCGGCGCGATCGACAACTTCGCGAAGGCGCCGCCGCAGAAGGCCCGCAAGGCCGCGCGCGCCGGCGCGTACGACCTCGTTCACTGAGGCGCCGCCGGGTCGCGAGCTTACGGTTCGAGATCCGAGATCTGGACCGACAGATCGCGCGTGACCAGGACGGCGCGCACGCCGGCGATGTCCTCGAAGCCTTGCGACGGATCGCCGTCCCCGCCGGACACGAGCAGCACGCCGCGGAACGACTCGTCGCGCTCGTTCTTGTCGTTCGTGACCCAGAGCCGGCGCAGTCGCAGCGGCTTGTCGAGGCGCGCGACGACCATCGAGCGGCCGTTACTCACCGCGATGTTACCGAGCGGCACCACCGTGCCGGCCTTCTCCTGCTCGGCGCTCACCAGCTTGAGCGTCGCTGCGAGCGCGCGCCGCGTCGTCTGCACCGGCAGGTTCGCGTCATCGACCGAGCCCTCGTCGTGCAGCATGGCGAGGAACACGTGGAATACGAGCTCGCCGGGCGTCCGGCCCTTGAGGTTTCTGCGCAGGTACTCGGGGATGTGCTCGAGCAGCCGCGGTGCGATCGCGTCGAGGTCGGGCATCCCGCCCTGGGCGAACATCCAGCGCCGGAAGCGAAACGGTGGCGTGTTGTCGGTGCCGCTGTAGCGGTCGTCGGTGACGGCCTGAGCGATCGCACAGTCCGTCGGGATCTCCGCCAGTGGCCCCGCGAGGTCGACCGGCTTCTGACTACTCTTGGGTGTGCGCACGAGCAACACGTCGCCACCTTGCGAATAGGCCAATCCCCAGCGGCTGACCGGCGGCTGTGCGGACAGCACTGCGCGCACGGGCGCGAGCGCGGCCCACAGCCGTTGAGGTTGGTTGCACATGCAGGCGAACAGCTTCATCTCGGGGCTCCGCACCAGACCCTCATGCGGGTTTCGTGCTGACAGGACCGACGATCAAGGATCAAGGAACACCTCCCACCGACCACACCCGACCGATGCCACGAGTATAGGCCTTACGTCTGATCGCGCCAATCTCGTCGTCACAACCTCTAGGCATCTCGCCCGTTTGCCGACGACGATCCGTGCGCTGCACCACGCACGACGAGCGGTGGTTGCCACGTCCAGCGCGCGCGAGGACCGTGCGCTACGCGCTCTGTGCGGTGGACGCCCGTGCACAGCGGTCGAGCACGCCGGTCACCTCGGCGAACACCGTAGCGCGCTCGGTCTCGTTGAAGACCTCGTGACGCAGCCCGACGAGGTCGTGATACGTCGCATTCGGGACGCGCGCGGCGATCCGCTTCGTCGCGGCGGGAACGCACACCGGGTCGGCGCCTCCGACGAGCCACGTCGTCGGGATCTGGATGCGGCTGGCATGCGCGGCGACGTACGCCTGCGCATCGAGCGCCTCGGTGAACCACCGCGCGTTCGCGGTCGGGAAGTTGAGCTGGTCGGCGGCCCACTCGGCCTGCTTGGCCGGATCCTGCGTCAGCTGCTCGGCGCGCAGGTTCGACGGCTGATCGAGCCCGGGGGCGACCTTGCTCGCGATGCGCGCGAGTAGCTTCTTGTACGTGGGGACCTTCAGCTGCAGCTCGAGGTACGGCGACGAGATGATCGCGTGACTCGCCTCGATCGGCCGGTCGCCGCACAGCGCCCGCAGCGTGATGAGCCCGCCGTGCGAGTGGCCGAGCAACACGAGCGGCGCGTCCGGCGCGAGCTGGCGGGCGGCATCGGCCGCGGCGCGCAGGTCATCGATGTACATATCGAAACGCTCGATGAAGCCGCGCGCGCCCGGCGAGTGACCGTGGCCGCGGATGTCGTACGTCAGCGCCGCCCAGCCGGCGTTGACGATCACGTGCGCGACCTCGCGATAGCGGCCGCAGTGCTCCGCGTAGCCATGGCTGACCAGCACGACGCCTTTGGCCGAGCCCGCGGCCGCGCCGGCGGGGAGAAACACCTCGGCGTAGAGACCGCCGGCGATCGTCATGGTCCTGGTCGGCTCGATCGGTCCCGGCGCGTGCGTCATGGCCTGTTATCCGCGATGGGCGTTTTGTTGTCCACGTCGACGGCCGGCGTTAGCGTGGATTTCATGACTGGTAAGGCGCTAGGATTGCTCGTCTTCCTCGGCAGCCTCGGCTGCGGCGCGCACGTCGAGCACAGCGCGGAGCGGAGCTCTAAACGCCTCGATATCGCGAAGGACTTCCTGCGCAAGAACGAGCTCGAGGCCGCGGAGGCCGAGTGCAACAAGGCGATCTCGTACAATCCGAAGAACGACGAGGCGTACGTCGTGCGCGGCCTGGTCTCGATGGTGCGGGCCTACGAGGCGAAGCGCGCGATGGAGATCGAGTCGTGCCTGACCGGCCTCGACGCCGAGGCCACGGATCGAGATCTCCAGACGTTTCTGGCGAAGGCAGACGTTGACTTCAAGCAGGCTGCGCTGGTTACTCCTGACTACGGCGAGGCGTGGGCGAACCGAGGGGTCGTCCACACGCTGATGACCGACTTCGATACCGCTGCCGACTACCTCGGCAAGGCTTTGCAAAACCCGATGCGCCTCCTGAATCCATCGCTGACCCGTGCCCATCTCGGGTGGGCACTCTTCCACGAGCACAAGCTGGTCGATGCGGCGAAGGAGCTACGCACCGCGATCCAGTTCCAGCCCAAGATGTGCGTCGCAACTTATCGGCTTGGAAGGGTTTACTTCGCTCGAGAGGAATGGGAAAAAGCCGCTGAGCTCTTTCAGACGGCGTCTGAGGATCCGTCGTGCGGGTCGCAGGAGGCCAGTTACTACCTGATGAAGACTCGAATGCAGCAAGGGTTGGTCAGCGAGGCAAAGACAGCGCTCCGCGCGTGTCTCAAGATCTCGCCGGACAGCTGCGTCGCGACGAAGTGCCGCGCGGACGGCGGCAGCTTGGGGCTCTAGCCAGAGATCAGACAGAGATGGATGCACGTACTCGATCGGAGGATGACGTCGACGCGCGAATGGAGCTTGCGGCATGGCTTCGTGCGGGACGCGATCGACGCAAGCTGACGATCGAGGACGTCGCGAAGGTCACGAAGATCCAGCCGCGCATTCTCGAGAAGCTCGAGAGCGGCAAGCTCGATGGCCTCCCCGCCACCGTGTTCGTGAAGGGGTTCGTGCGCAGCTTCGCGAAGTGTGTCGGCCTCGACGAGCGCGAGGCACTGAATCGCTTCAGCGCCGCGCAGGCGCAGCTTGAAGGCCCGCAGATCTCGGTCGCGCGGGCGCTCGTCGACACCATGTCGCGCCCGGCGGTCGTCGCGCCGACCACCGCGGCTGCGGCGAGCTCGAACCGCGATGCGACGCCGAGCGCTTCGAGCGCGCCAACCGTCTCGAGC
>DAIRFU010000572.1:0-4649 GCA_036794935.1 Kofleriaceae bacterium
AGCTCGGTCGAGTCCTGGTTCTTCTCGTCCTTGGGCTGGAACGTGCCGATGCCGACACGGTCCTGCTCGGACAGCACGAGGCGGCGCACCTTGACGTGCGTCATCACCTTCTCGAAGTTGCCGCCGTAGTGGCGCATCAGCTCCTTGAAGATGAGCCGGCACGCCGGATTGACGTCGCCCTCGATCTTGACGCGGAAATCGTCGTCGCCGAGCCCGACCTTGTTGATCGTGTCCTCGCGCCACTCGCGCGGGATGAGGCGCAGCGGCTCGTCATGCATCGGCGAGTGGAAGACCTCGCTGCCGCCCGCGAGCTCGGAGAGCGCTCCCGGGAGGTTCCAGTAGTACGTGTAGAGCGCGCCTTCAGGTGTGTGCGAGTACTCCTCGATCCCCTTCTTGAGCTGACGGGCGATCGTCGACTTCGCCGAGCCAACCGGACCGTGGAGGAGGATGATGCGACGCTCGGTGCCGTAGCCCTGCGCCGCGCTCTTGAGCACGTTCATCAGGCGCATCAGCGCGACGTCGAGCCCGAACACCGCGTCGCGCCCACCGTGCGCCTCGTCGCGAAAGAACTTGTAGCGGACGAGCTTCTTCTTGTTGTCGATGTACTCCTCGACCCCGTGCGACAGGACCATGTCGTACAGCCGCTGGTACGCGGTACGCGTCACCTGCGGGTTGCGTCGCACCAGCGCGAGGTAGTCCTCGAAGCTCCCCTCCCAGGACAGCTCCTTGTACGTGGCGTAGTTCTGCAGCTCGGCGATCTGTCCGACCAGGCTCATGCGATCGACCGTAGCACGTCTGCGCAGGTGAGCTGTACGCGACCTGCACGATCTCCCCTGCAATTTGCACCGGTTGCAGCACGGGATTCCTCGTCGAGAAAATGGTTCGTGTAGGATCCGCGGGATGAAGCTCGCGCCGCTCGCGTTCGTGCTCCTCGCCGGCTGCAGCGAGGACGTCAAGGTCAAGATCAACTGCATCACCACGGCGGCGCCGGCCGTGGAGTGCGAGCTGACGCAGACCGTGGGCAAGAGCGAGGTCGACGTGTGCTGGGACTTCAGCGCGACGTGCGCGAACGGCGCCGTCGTCAAGGCCGCGCGCACCTGTCAGAAGATCAAGGACGGCGGCACCGCGACTGCGACGATCACCGCGGACAAGCTCGCCGGCATCGACAAGTGCGCCGGCGACAAGCCGCCGACCGCGAAGGTCGAGAACCTGACCTTGAACGGCAAGGCCGGGCAGCTCGATTAGCAGTCGTATGCGGGCTCAGCGCCTCGCGACCGCGCACTCCGCTGCCGACCACCGCCACACGAGTGTGGTCGCGAGTCCGAGGTTCCCGGCGCACACCGCGTACATGCGGTACTCGGGGAAGCGGGCCGCGACGAGGAACGCGAGGAAGTAGATCGCGGAGCTCGTGCCGATCCACGGATCGGTGTGGACCGCGAACATTCCGCACGACGCCGCCCACAGGAACAGGTTCAGCGTGAGGGTGAGGCCGACCGGCTCGCCCATGAGGTAGACGCCGACGGCGAGGATCGCCTGGCCCAGGAAGATGAGCTTGGCGGCCTCGAAGAAGCGCCGGTTGATCGGATTCAGGTTCCTCCGGCGTGCCCAGAGCCAGAGCAGCCAGGCGAGCGCGAAGCACGCGAGCGCCCAGCCGACGGCACGGCCATGCGAGGCGAGGCCCATATCGGGACGCAAGCCGGCGAGCAGCGGCAGCAGGACGAACGCGAACGTCATCGCGCCGATCGCGGTGCGCGCGCGGGGATCGAGTGTCTGGCTCGCGGCGTCCTCGAGCTCCTGGTAGCGGCGCGCTTCGGCGTCGGCCGCGACGCGGGCCCTGGCGAGGAGCGGAGGGTTATCGGGGAGCTCGGACAGAAGCGTGACGGCGGCGCGCGGATCGCCACAGGCGAGCTCGTACTCGGCGACGGCGGTGGTGGCGCGCGTGAGGCCGTCGCGGGCTTCGCGGTTGTCGCGCCACGAGGCGAGCGCCTCGTGGAACGCGAACCGACAGACCGCGAGCCGGCGGTAGATGTCCTCGCGCGCGCCTTGCGATCCGCGCTGCGCCAGCGCGACGAGCTCGTCGAGATGCGTGGTCGCCCCGCGCGCGAGCGCCGACGAGCCGCGGTGCTCGAGGTAGCGCTGGAGTGCGCGCTGGAGCGCCTCGACGGAGTCGTAGCGATCGGCAGGGTCGGGTTGCATCGCGCGCAGGCAGATCTGGGCGAGCTCCGGCGGCGTGTTGCGGGGCAGGACCGGGCGCGAGAGGATGACGCTCGAGATGATCGCGACGGCGGTGGTGCCGCGGTGGGGCGGATGGCCGGTGACGAGCTCGTAGAGGACCGCACCCGCGAGGTAGAGGTCCGTGCGCTCCGACAGCGGAGGACCGTCGTCGCGGCCGAGCATCTCGGGGGCCATGTACGACGGCGTGCCGGCGAGGTCACTCGACTCGGAGATGTGAGGGAAGCGGCCGGAGGGATCCTCGTCCAGGGATGCCGCGATGCCCCAGTCGAGCAGATAGACCTCGCCGAAGTGGCCGATCATGACGTTGGACGGCTTGAGGTCGCGATGGATGATCCGGCGGGCATGGGCGAAGCGGACGGCATTGAGGACCTGGACCAGGATGCCGAGGTTCCACGCGAGGAGGTCGGATGCGCCGAACCGGCGCTGGACCTCGGCGCCGTCGCTGGCGAGCTTGCTCCACTCGGTGCCGTCGATGCGCTTGAGGATGAGCAACGGATCGAGGTTGTCGTCGACCTCGAGGTGGTGGACGGGGACGACGTTGGGATGCTCGAGCGCGCCGGTGATCCACGCCTCCCGGAGGAGGTCGGAAGCGGCGCCGGGCTCGGTGCGGGTCGGCTTGAGGGTCTTGAGCGCGACCGGACGGCCGAGCGCGACCTGCTGGGCGGAGCGGATGATGCCCATGCCACCCTCGCCGATGACGTCGCCGCGCATGAGCTCGACGCCGGGCCCGCGCGTCTGCAGCTGCGTGAGGAACTGCTTCGCGCGACGAATCGACTCGTCGCGCTTGCCGGCCGGGACGAGCGTCGCCGTCGGCATGGTCTCGAGCGTGGCACCGCTGCCCGCGTCGACCGTCGCGAGCCATGCCTCTACGTCGCGCTCGGCGGACGACGACACGTTCCCCATGCCCTGATCGTATCGTGAGTCGGCGTCGACGTGGTTTGTCCTTGCCGCGAGGTCTACATGTCACATGCCGATAAGAGAAAGCAGTCGCTGTACTTCCCCGAGGAGATGTTGAAGGAGATCCAGCACGAGGCAGCGCGCCTCGATCGATCGCTCTCCTGGATTGTCCAGCAGGGTTGGAAGATCGCGCCGGGCAAGCTCAAGGAGTGAGCAGAATCGATCACGTGCCCACGGCTGGTCGCGAAGCTTGGCATCTCCGCGACTCCTGACGCCAGGTATACTGACCGCGATGGCGGTCCTGGCGCCCACGCCTCCGGAGCACCTCGTCGACGAGCGAAACCGGCCCTACTTCTTGTGGGACGCAGACCTCGCACTCGCCGATCGTCCGCGCCAGGATGGGGGATTCTCTCCGCTGACGTTCTCGTGGGCTGTCAAGGGCACTGCGATCGAGAAGCTCGCGCGTACGCTAGCCTGGGGCGACGACGAGATCGCCTCGATCGTCAGATTTCGCGACGAGCTGGTGGACCGCGTGGTGGCCGCCGCCCATCCGTGAAGCTAACGCTCAGCGCATGTACTTGTCGACGTTCTTCTCGTGCTCGGCGAGCGTCTTCGAGAACGCGTGCTGCCGATCGTTCTTGGCGACGAAGTACAGGTAGTCCGAGCCATCGGGTGCGACGACGGCCTCCATCGAGCGACGGCCCGGGTTCGCGATCGGCCCGGGTGGTAGGCCCTCGTGGCGATACGTGTTGTACGGGTTGTCGTCGTCGTCGAGCTGCGCGCGGTGCAGGCGATCGCAGCCCATCGGCAGGTGCTGCTTCACGCAGGGCTCGTTCCACGCGACGCACGCGGCACTCTTCTTCTCGGGCACCAGGCAGCCGTAGCGAATCGTCGGATCGGTCTCGAGCTTCTTGGGATTGAAGTTGGGCTTGGTCAGCCGGTTGATGAAGACCTGCGCGATGCGCGGCCGCTCCGCCGGATCGACGGCCTCCTTCTCGACGATCGATGCCATCGTCAGGATGTCGCGATCGGTCCAGCGCAGCTTGTCCTTGAGCTTCGCGGTGTCGCGCGGGTGCTTCGCGAGGATGTCCTGCCACACCTCCTGATGGCGCGTGATCAGGCGCTCGAGCACGACGCGCGGCTTCTCGTCGACGCGAAACTGGTACGTGTCCGGGAACAGGTATCCCTCGACGGTCTCACCGACGATCGCGTGCTCGCCGAGGAACTCCTTGTCGCGGGCGAGCGCCTCGAGATCCTTCGCCGCGGCGATCTTCGGGCACGGCGCCTCCTGTCCGGTGGGGCACGCCTTCTCGATCAGCTCGAAGTACTCGAGCATGTTCTTGCCCTCGGGCAGCGTGACCTTGATCGTGACTTCCTTGATGCCGGCGACGATCACGTCGAGCACCTGCGCGGGCGTCAGGTTGTCCTTGATGAGGTACTTGCCCGGCTTGATGTTCGTCGTGTCGCCCTCCCACATCGCGTAGAGGCGAAACCAGGTCGGCCGCTCGATCACGTGC
>DAIRFU010000077.1:0-13450 GCA_036794935.1 Kofleriaceae bacterium
CCTCGGCGACCCACGTCTGCTCGTCGGGTTGCGGCACGCTCACAGCGCGCGCGTATACCGCGAGCAACTCTGCCATCACCTCGCGCACGGCGAGCTTGTCACCATCGGTCACGCGCAGATCACCGGCAGTCGCCGCTTCGATCGCGATACCCGCGCGCGCGTCGGCGACCAAGCGGAGCCCGTCGACGGCGTGTGCCGCGACCGTGGAATACCATTGCTGTAAGCTCGGATCGTCCGTCGCAGAGATGGCGTAGGCGCCGGCGTACAGCGCGCGATATCGATCATCACCGAACCGGCGCGCGAGCAGGCGGAGCCACGAACGGCCAACCTGGACGCGCGTGCGCAAATCCGACGGCGGCTGCTCGCGTTCGACACGCGCTTCGAGGGGAACGTCGAGATCGCGATCGCTCGACCGTGCGCCTGCATCGCTGACCGCGGCCAGCTGCTCTGTCTCGCTGGCGATCTTGACCAGTACGGGCGTACCACCGTCCATCGCGGTCAGCTCGCCGAGCTGCCACTGGCGCGTCAGCATCCAGAGCGGATCGCGAACCTCGGCGCGCAGCGAGCGTTCGAAATCCTCGCTGCGCGGGCGGCCTTCGAGCCGGCTCCACGTGACGATGCTTGGGACGCGCAGTGCCGTGGCGATCTTCGCGCTGAGCGGGATACGCGGAGTGGTCATGCGTGCCTCTCGATGTCTGCGACCCCGATGTTTGCGACCAGCGTGACGTGCTTGCTCGCGACGGGTGCGAGCACCGCCGGCAACAGATGTGCGTACGCGGTCGTCGCGATCGCATCAGGCTCCACGGCACGTTGCTTCGCGAGGTCCATGGTGTCGATGATCGCCTGCTGGAGCTCGCTCCATTGCCAGCCGTCGCCGACCGATGCGGGTACCACGAGCAGTACGGCTTGCGGCGGCTCCGACGCCGGCCGATCCGCCTGGAACGCAACGCCGGTGATCTCGTCTGCGCTCGGAACCATCTCGGTGAGTTCGTCGATAACGACTCCGATCATCGCACCGGTCACGTCGAGGCCGGGCGCGGCCTGGACGATGAGCGACAGCGCGAGGCCGTTCCGCGGTGTCGTGTCTGCGAGCTCGAGACCGACCCAGCGCGCGGCCGGATCGTGAGGGAGCTGTGCGATCCGTGGCTCGTCGAGGTTCGCGAGAAGGTGAACGTTTTCGTAGGCGGCCACGCCCCGCCGCACCCGCGATACACCCGCGAGCCACTGCTCCACGGCGAGCGGGGGCGCATCTGCGAGGAGCGCCGCCGAACCGAAGCTGCTGGTGAGCTCGGTCGCATTTTCGATCGTGAATCGCGGCAGCGCGTTGAACGACTCGCCGAACAGCCTCCGCGCGACGCTCCGCAGGCCGTCAAGCTCCGAGCTGCCCGCGAGCGCCGTAAGCGTGGTCTCGGCCTCCGCAGCGACCTGCTCGAGCACGGCCTCGCCGAGCGTGAACGTCCAGAGCGCGCGCGTGGGTCCACCCTGGATGGCGACGCGCAGGTCCGCGACCGCCTCTACGAGCCGTGTTCGCAGCTCGGCGGCATCCTGGCGCGGCGCATCGTCGTCGGCACTAAAGTCCGCAGCCGTCGCAGGGCGCGATTGCACCATGCAGTACAGCGCACTCATCAGCGGTGCGAGCTCGAACAACGTGCGCGCAGTGGGATTGGACGACGAACGCTCGGCCCAGTCCACGTCGACGCGCGCATCCGGTGCGAGCGACGCTCGCGTGCGGGCGATCGTCTCGATGCGCGCGTGCACCGAGCTCGGCATGCAGCGTGGGTCGCCGCCTTGCGCGAGCACGAGGTCGATCGGCTGGAGGCCGAGCTCGTCGGCGCGGAGTTCGACGACGCCGGCCGCGTGCCGCGCACGCACGCGGATCGTCGACGGCGCCCCGAGCACGCGACCGAGCCAGCGATCAAGCGCGGGCTCGAACCGCGAGCGCGGCGTCGAGCCTGTCCACACCGCCGTGCCGCTCGCCGTGGCGGGCAACAGCAGGCATACACGATGCGTGATCGCGAGCCCGCTGCGTGGCGTCTCGATGACCTCGAAGCGCGTCGGCAACACACCGCGCACGAGTCCACTCGCAACGCCGTTCGCACGCTCGTGCTTGCCCTGGGCCGCCTGATGTACGGTCTCCGCGAGCACCAAGTCCGCGAGCGCGTCCATGTCATCCGCCAGCGCGGTCACCTCGGCCACGATCGCGTTTGCTACGTTTGACGTCGCGCTCGGAAGTCCCGGCACACCGTACGGGTACCCCTGAGAGCGCGCCGCCTCGAGCAGCCGCACGCCGTCGACGACGTTGCGCGCCTCGACGTGCTCGGTCTTCTCGGTGGGCGCCGTGTCGTGCACGCGCCCTGCGACGAGCGGGAACGCACTGCGGAGCGCAACGAGAAACTGCTCGAGCCCGAGCGTCGGGTTGTTGTCATGCAAGCCGCGTTCGAAGCGAAAACCGAGCAACGCCGCGAGCTCATGCCCTTGCTGGAGGCCATCCACGTAGCCGAGCGCGCGGCGCACGCGCGTCGACCGCAGGTCGACACTCATCCGTTCACGCGCCGCCGGGTCGGCGTGGGTGACATGCGCGGCGCGCAAGATCGCAGCAGTGACCGCGTGCGTCGGCGACGGCGCGTGAATGAAGCCGCCGCTCGGCGCGGGCGAGCGAGGCATGAGTTGCTCGAGCCAACCATACGCGCCGAGATGAATCCCGCGACTCGCGTCGGTCCGCAGCGCTTCGAGCCGGCGCGCGACCAGGCCGAGCCGCCACGCATCGAGGCGATAGCCGCACAGGTCGAGGTGCTCGGCGAACAGCCGCTCGAGTCGAGCGGTCGGCAGCGACGCAAGCACCTCGAGCGCCGCCAGTTGCTCGCGAAACTCCTTCGCGGCGTCGACACCGACCGCCTGATCGCTGCGCACGAAGTCGACAACGGAGCGATTCGCGGTGACGTTCGGGATCTTCGCGTCGAGGTGGTCCCAACGCGTGATCTCTTTCGCCTCGCGCACGTTCATGATCTCTGCCTCGACACGGATCGATTCGTCCGCGAGTCCGTGCGTGATGAGGAGCCGCGTGCCGGCGTCCCACGCGCCGAGCAGGATCGCGTGGCGAAGCAACACGTAAAGCAAGACATTCGGCGTCGGAGCGCCATAGGTCTCGTTGCGAACGATCTCGAGGTTGCCGCGCAGCCACTCGATGTAGTTCGGATCAAGCCCGGTCGTCTCCGAGAGCGGCCGGCTGTCGACGAGCGGCCGGGTCACCCGGAACACCGCGCGTACGAGCTCGAGGTCGAGCGCACGAGTCCCGCGCAGGTCGTGACCGATCGCCTGCACCAGCTGTTCGGAGACGACGCGATGAACCTCCCGGCGAGCACCTGGGTCCGCGCCGGTGAACGCGGCCGCATTCCACAGATACTCGGGGCCGACCGCCCGGCGCTGATCGAACGAAACCGAGGATGCCTGCAGGCCGAGGATGTCGAGCAGCGCCTTCTCCGGATCGTTCCCCGCGCCCGCACGCGCGACACCGGTGGAGAGCGCGCGCCAGGTCTCGGCCATCTTATCGAGCGCGCTCTTGATCGACACGAGCGCCGCAGGCTCCCCCGGCATCGCGCGCCAGCGCGAGAATGCCGTGGTCGGGAGGATCCCGTAGGGCTGCCGTCCGACTCGAATCGCCGGAAGCCAGCCACGTCCGGTAACGAAGCCGGTGAACAGGTCGCGAACCTCGTCGCGCATCGCTGACGAGATCCGTGGCGCCAGCATCTGCTCGGCGAAGTAGCCGAGCGTCGCGGGCCACAACGCGCGGTTCATGGCCGTCGCCTCGGCGATGTCGTGCCGGTCGGCGTTACGCAGGTGTACGATCACGGCGGGCTCAATTCCGAGCGCGCGTGCGAGGCGCTCGCCATCGCTATGGTCGCGCGGATCGGCGGCTGGCTCGAACAGGGGCGCCCCGAGCTCGCGTGCGTACAGTGCCTGCGCCGACTCGACACCCGTACCGGCGGCCACGGCCTCGCTGTGGTTCGTCGGCGTTCCCTGCGGCAGCAGCTGCAACCCGTCGCCGTAGTGGTGCGCGTTGAACAGCGCCTCAACGGTCGCCGCATTGCGCGCCACATCCGTGCTGATCCGGATCCCCAGCACGACGAGGCGATCGAAGCCGCGGCTTCGATCCGTCGCGTTGACCGGTATCCGCACAGCGAGGCCCATCGAAACCGCGCGCTCGAAGTCGACGATCCAGCGCATGGCATCGTCGACGACGAGCCCGCCTTGCGCGTCACGCGTGATCCCCATGGTCGGATCCGGGCCGGTGGCGAGCGGCGATGGTATCGGCTGGCCGACGACCTGATGCGCGACCGTGTCGCCCGTGTAGAGCGTGAACACCAGCTGATCCGGCATCACCTCGGAGTGCGGTGCCGCGGTCCACGATGCTGCCTTGCCCTCGACGGTGGGGAATTGCGGTACCGCGGGCGGGGCATTCGTCGGTCGCAGCACGCGCGCGATCCAGGCCGCGCGGTTGGCTGCGCCGCCGGCGAGGAGCCGCTGCCACGCGGCCTCGGTCGTTGTTTCGTCGGCCCCCCACGTCTCCGACCAGAACACCTTGCCGCGGGTGATTTCGTCCTCCGTCAGCGTTGGCTCGTGCGCGCTGATCGCGATCTCGTCGGGGAATGCGCGGATCCAGAGCTCGGTGCCCACCCACCGCGTCTCAAGTCGAAGCGGAAGCAGCAGGAACGGCGTGCGATCGTCGAGCTGTGGCGCCACTCGTCGCGGATCGGCGTTGCCCAGCAGCGTCGCGCGCAGCTCGTCGACCGTGTTGCGCGCCGCCGACACGCGCGCGCTCGCCGACGCCAGCGCTGCCTCGGTCGTGGCACGCTCCGCCTCGATGGCCGCCACGCGCGCGGTCTCGCTGCGCCGCCGTGCGTCCGCGAGCGTTGTGTCGAGCCGAGCGAGGCTGGCGCGAAGTCGCTGCAGCTGGTGTTCCTCACCGGCTCGCGCCTCCGCCGCACGCGCGAGCGCGGTGCGAGTTCTGGGCAGATCGGTCATGGCAACATCTCGCTCGCGTGTATCGCGATCATGATCGGTCGCTGAAAGAGGATCGACGCCATATCGGCGGCGCTCCGACCCCAGCGGTGATGGTCGGCAATGCTGACGTCATGGAGTGCGGGTGCGAGATCGATGTTGGGGCCCGGGGCGACGTTGCCCCACCACAGCTCGTCCCAGCTCGTCGCGACCGTCGACTGAGATGTCTCGTCGAGCCCGAACCTCGGCTCGCCCGGACGCTGCTTGATGACGAAGAACCAGCCCGGCTTGTTGTCTGCAGAGACGGCGGACCCTTTGACCTGCTCGGTTTGCAGATCGAAGCCAAGGAGTGTGAGGTCGGGCGCCAGCTCGGCGTGGAACAGTGGGTACTTCTCCTCGGTGCCGAGCTCGCGCTTCCCTCTCCCGCTCGGCCAGACCGCATCGACGGCGGTGATCACCGCCGTCGGATACTTCTTCAGGATATCACCGCGGATGACGAGAACGAGGCGGTCGCCCCCGCCACGCACGTGATCGCCGAGCTGTGAATCGCGCGCCCACATATGGATCGCATCGATGTCGTGCATCGTCGTCGCTCCGAGTGCATCGCGCGTATCCCAGAAGCAACGGAAGTAGCTGCCGCGCTGATCGGTCGGGTACTCGCGCCACAGGAGCTCGCGAGCCATCTCGTGATTGAGACCGACGAGATAGGACTCGATGAAGCGGTTGTTCGTCAGGAGCAGCGAGACCGTGTTTTGCGAGATCAGCTCCGCGTTGGGCAGGAGCAGTTCCGACGAGATCGCCGTGAGCGGCTTGTACATCGGCAGATCGATCGACGGCGCCGTCATGATCGTGTCGAGCGGGTCCTTGCGAACGCTAAGGTTGAGCTCAGGGATGCGAAACCGCGCGAGCACCCGTTGCTGGATCGTGCGCGTGGGTTCGGTGCTCTCGACGAGCGTCGCGCGCACCTCGGCCAGCGGCAGCGCGGGCAAAGGTGCCGATGCGGACGGCACCTTCGCGAGCTCGTCGTGCAACGCGAGTAGCGCGCCGCGAAAGCGCCCCGCCTCGGCCGCATCGGTCCCACGCGTCGGCCCATGGTCGAGCACCTCACCCGGGCGCGTGATGCGGAACGCGGGACGCGCGGGTGTGGCGGCGATGCTGGCGCGATCACGCGCGAGCACGTGGGGCGCTGTCCGTGGATGCAGGGCGCGCAGGCGAAGATCGATCGCGTCGACCAGCAGCGCGCGCTCGGGAATTGGCTTCGGCGGCGCCGCCGTGATCTCGCGCGCGTTCAGGCGCGTCGTCCATCGCGGCTGCACGACCTCGGTCTCGAAGAAGCGACGCGCGATCGGACCGGTGCGGCGCACGACACGGCGGAACGCGCGCTCGATCGCGACGCGCGGTAGTACGCTCGTACGTATCTGCTCGCGCACCGTGACGGCGCCTGCCTTGACGCGCTTGTGGATCGGACCGAGCAGCGCGAGCACGCGATCCGCGTCGAGGGTCGAGATGTGACGCGTGTGCAGCGAACGCGCGACGGCGCGGCCGAGCTGCGCGATCACGAGGAGTCGGTTGGCCTCAAGGACCGCACCGAGCTGGCTCCACGCCGCGGCGGCAAATGCCTCCTGCTCGCGCCGGATCACCTCCGCACCGAAGCCCGCAGCCACGCGATGCCGTGGATCGGCATTTAGCGTCTCCAGCCACGGGGGACTCCCCGGGACGCGCATCCCGGGACTCGCCGCGTGCCAGCGACCGTACAGCGGCGGTGCGACGATCGGATCGCCCGAGCTCGCGAACTGTGTATTGACCACGCGCGCGAGTCTCGCCGGGAAGGTCTCGCCGGCTCGCGGCCAGTTCGTCAGCTCGGTATCGACCGTCCGTAGCGCGCCCTCGAGCCCGAGGATGGGTGGCGTCGTGATCCCGTCGAGGAGACCGTTCGCGGGATGCCGAACGTCCATCTCGCGCAGCCCGATCCGTGGATCGAGCACGCGTGGGCGAAGCAGCCGCGCGAGCGACTCGAAGTCGCCGGCGTGCCCGGTCCGGAACGACCACTCGTAGTAGACGGGGAACATCGTCTGCCCGGCGCCCCAGGCAGGTGCCCCGCCATCGAGGGTGGCTGGCACGTCGAGGCCGAGACCCGCGAGCCGGCCTGACTCGAACGTCGGGATTGCGAACGCCGTGTACGCCGTATCGGGTTGCAGGCGGCGCGGGCACAGAAGCCGCGCGAGCGCGACGTCGGGGTTCGCTGCGACGACCGGATCGAGCGCCCCCGGATCCCCACCGAGGCTCTTGTTGACGTGCACGTGAGCCCACGCCCAGATCTGGCCTGCGGGCGGAAACAGGGACGCGGCATCCACGACGGTGATCACGTGCTCGATCGGACCATGCTCGAATTCGCCGGCTGCCAGCACGACGAGGGCGATCCACGGCCGCAGGCGCTGCTGCGGCGTCGCCTGCGCGGGCGTGTATCGCCACGGCAGATCCTCGTCGTAGAGCTCGAGGCTAACGAGGTAATTCGGTTCGAAGTCGGTGACCCCGGCGTGCGGATCGGTGCGGATGACCGCTCGTCGATCGAGCCCTGTCACGTCGCCGGGGCCGCGCAGCTCGACACTGCGGTCGACGCGAAACGTGGTGTTGATGTGCAGCGACAGCGGCACGCTCGGACGCAGCGAGAGCGCCGACGCGCCGAGCGTGTCACGCGTGCCGATCTGCGCGCCCATGCCGCGCCGTGCCCAGGACAGAAACGAGTACTGGCCGATGCTCATGCGACCTCGGCGGTGGTGACGATCTGCAACGCAGCCGCAGGTGACGCGCGGCGTACGCGGGCGAGCTCCTCGACCGCCTCGGCGTACGTGAGCTCGCGGCGCGCGCTCGTTTCGCTCAGGTCGACCGCCGAGACGACTGCATAGGTCTCCTCGGCGAGGGACACGCGCGGCGAGCGCGGAGCGAATGCAGCGTTGCGGGCCAGCGGAGACCGACTGATCGCCGACGCTCTCACGAGACCGTCGAACGCGACAGCATCGAGCCCACGTCGTCCGATCTTCCGCGCCGGCGCGTTCTTGTCGAGGATGATCCGCTCGTAGTCGACATCGAAACCGATCGCATCGCCCGCCACTAACCTCTCCCAGCTCGCGATGCGGACGCCGCTCGCGAACCGCTCGAACGACGGCCGCGAGAGCCTCTCGGCGTCGCTCATGTCGAGGAATTCGGCGGGCGCGAACTCGTCCGCTGTCGGCTCCGTAGCGAGCGTGTCGTTCTCGCTCGTGACGCCGGTGATCGAGAACCGATTTCCGTCCTGTGGTTTCAGACTACTAAACCGATCGATGGTGAGATCGAGCGGCACTAGCTTCTGCGTGATCATCAACGTGCCGCCCGGATCGACGAGGCGATCGTCGCTGCGACGGAGCGTCACCAGCGCATGTGCACCGGCCGGCAACGGCGCATGCCAGTTGTTAGGATCCCCGAGCGCGTCACCGAGGAGCGGCAGCACGTCGATCACGCCCGCCAGGACCGAAATGACATCGCCCCACGTGCGGTCGAACGAGACGGTGAAGCTCAGGAACCAGCACAGCTTGAAGTGTGCTCGCCCCTTCGCGTGCCAGGGCGTCGGGCCCTCGAGCAAGAACTCGACGCCGACGCTCATGAACGGATCGTCACCGATGCGCACCGCGAGCGTCGCCTTGACCTCTGCGGCGAACTTCGTCGGGCGCACCTGCACGAGCGCGTCGAAACCGACGAAGCCGTAGACGTTGAACTTGCTCACCGCCGCATAGAGTTCGACGTGTGCCCCGAGCTGGAACGAGTTCGACGTCCGCGCGAAGTACAGGTCCGCACGCAGGCGCGGGTTGTCACCACCGAGCAGGTTCAGGGTGAGACGGCGCAGCGTCGGCAGCCCCATCGGCGGCGGCGTGTACGCGGGATGAAAACCACCCACCGTCAGCAGGTAGTTCGGGATCAGCCCGAGCTGCAGCCGTGCCGACATGTCGCCGTCGAGCGAGAACGAGAGCAGCTTGGAATCGAAAAGGCTCGCATCGAACGCGAGCTGACCCTTCGCGAGATCGATCGTACCTAGGAAGCTCGCCTGCAAACGCAGGAGCGGCTTGTCGGCGTCCGGCAAGAAGCAACGAACGACGCCGATCAGCGCGACGCGGATCGGATCCGGAAGGTCGTAGACGAGGCCGATGTCGGCCGTGATCAGAGTCGGCGTGCCCCATCCGATCTTCGCGGTCGGTCCGATCAGGAAACGGCCGGCCTTGATCGGAAACACGCGATCAGTCTCTGCGATGATCGCATCGAGGTCGCGGATCGGATCCTCGGGATACAGCACGTGCGCAAGCCCGCCGTCGCGCAGGCCCTCGCGGATGATATCGAGCGCCGCCGTGCGATTGACGCCGAGCAAGCCGCCGACGCCGAGCAACGTAAAACCTAAGCCCAGCGGGATCGCCGGGATCCGCGACTGGATCGCGACGAGCAGCGAATAGCCCGCCGGCACCTTCGTGTCGAGCACGTCGTACGCGCCGAGCGCGAGGTCGAGCATGCTGAGCGTTACGGTCCCCGCATAGCGACCGCGATCCGGATCGTGGGACAGGAAGCCGCCGCCCGAGACCGGGCCGCCGTCGATACGGAGCCCAGCACCGGTCGGGGCCGCCAGCCCCGCATCGAGGTCGACGACGCCGAGGTTCTTGTCGTCGGCGCCGAAGTCAGCATCGACGCGAACGCCGAGCCGATCGATGGCGACCACGATCGGCCCTAGGCTCACGTCGAACGAGACCCCGGCCACGTTTCGGAGCGCGCCGTCGTCGGCGTCGAAGCGCAACGTGACCTGCTTGATCGCCACCGGCCCGAGTGTCTTGTGCACCGGAATCACGACCTCGAGGCTCGCGCTGCCCTCGAAGAAGAAACCGCGCTTGTTCGTCCAGCCGATCGCCAGATCGAATGTCGCGCTCAGCCCGTCGCTCGGGAGGAAGCTCGCCAGGAAACCGTCGTCGTCCGCCGCTGCGACGACGAGCTTCGAGCGGCCGAGGTCCACCATCACGCCGTACTCCTGGTCACTCGTCGCGAGGCCGAGCAGACCGGACAGCTTGAACGAGCCGATCTCGAGTCGCGTGCCCTCGTCGCTGCCGATCGTGAGACCCGAGAGATCAAATGCGAGGGCTCGGGTGCTGAACGCCGCCGAAGCGCCGAACAGGGTTACGCCCTGTGGTCCGATCGCGAAGCCGCCCGCGGCAGGCGTGAGATCGACGTCCGCGTCCCACGAGCTCGTGACCGTGCCAGATGGAACGACGACCAGGCCGAAGTCGCCGAGGTCTCGTGGTGATAGCGCGAGTGTTACCGCGTAGCGGTCGGGCTCCTGGAAGTTCGGTTGCAGAAGCACCGACAGTGTCTGGCCGGCGACGTGGCTCGCGACGCTGCTAGGGAGCGGGCCGTTCGGCGGCGAGCCTCCGGACCTCGCCTCGAAGCCGAGATGTGAGAGGAACGCGGCGAGCCGGGGGAACAGCCGCTCGGCCGTGGTGCGCGCGTCGTCGGGCGTGACGAGCCCATTCGGCCCGAGGTACTCGGCGCGGAGCACAGCGATCGGATCTTCGAGCAGCGCGGGCAGGCGATCGAGTGCCAGGCGCGTTGGCGGCTGGACCGCGGTGACCAGCACGAGGCTGTAGTAGATCAGTGGGTGCCACGTGGCTAGGTAATCGATCAGCAGCGCCTCGAACAGATTGCGCCCCAGTGCGGTGCCGGCTTGCGGCGTGACGGCGATCTGGTCGACAAGCCTGATCAGCTCGCTCACGCGCGTCACCACGTGAAGGACATCGAGGATCGTGCGCGGCTGTCGCTCGACGAGCTCGTCGAGCCCCTTGTACGCGTCGACGAGTTGGAGGAGCTGCGTGTTCGACGCGGGATTACCGGCCATGTTCCAGCCGGTGACCTCCGAGAGCAGGTTACCGACCGGACCGCTCTGGGTCGCAGCCACCAGCGGCGTCAACAGCACGCGGATCTCCTGCAGCAAGAACCGCGAGATGTTGTTGGTCTCGCTCATGTCAGCTCACCTGATGGACACGAGGCCATCGTCGGTCGGGCTCAGCGTGCCCGTGAACACGGCATTCGCTTGCGCGGCGGTGATTTTGGCCGAGTCCGCCCAGAAGTAGCCCTCGGTGATGAGGTCGTACCACATGTCGAAGTCGAGCTTGCTGCGCTTCTTGGCGACGCCGTAGAGCTTGAACTGCGTCCGGCACAGCGCGAGCCACTCGGAGCGATGCTTCGATTCGATCTCGTCGAGCGCGTTGTTCATCTCGGTGCTGCTCAGGTTCAAGGAGATGGCCTTGAAGTCATCCTCGAGGGCCTTCTTGGCATCCATGAACGCGGCGATCTCGTTCTGCTTCTCGCTCATGGTGATCGTCTTCCCCTCCCGCGCCGATGTCTCCCGCTCGGCATCCGCAACCTCGATCGACTTCGGATACTCCATCCGCCAGGGAATCCCTCGGATCAACACCTCGTTGACAGCGTGCATCGCCGTTCGAATCGATCCGAACGTGAACCCGCGCGCGCCGCCGACGACAGTCTGGATCGAGATCTTGTCGAAGAGCCACTTCGAGACTCCTCGATACAGACCCAACCCGGCGCGGCACGAGAGCAGAACGATCGTGATCTTCTTGTCCTTGCGCAGTTGCTTGAGGTTTCCGTCGTTCGTCAGGATCTCGATCAGCCGTTCGCCGGCCTTCTTCGAGTTCCGGCCCAGGGCGTACATGCCGTTGTGGTCGCCGTGCCCCACGAGGAAGATCACGTCGTCTTGCTTGAGCTTCGAGAAGTCGAGCGCCGTGACCGATGTCTTCTGCGCTGCGAAGGAATGCACGTGGTACGTGGTCTTCGACGTCTTCCGTAGCAGGTAGAGCACCTTCAGCAGCGCGTAGTCGAGATACTCGACGGGCGGGAGGGTGATACCCGTCCCGTCCCATTCCCGCCGCGTGTCATCGCTGAAACATGCCACCGCGATGTATCGCGTGGCCTTCGAGACGTCGATCACGGGACGGTGGAGAAGTGCGTGTAGCCGTCGTTGTCACCGAAGGGATGCGCCGTGAACTTCAGCCAGCACGAGGCCGGACGAGGTTCGATGCGATACTCGACAGTCCGCCGCTTGTCGTCATAACTGACCGTGAGCGTCGAGGCCGTGCGCTCCCACGTGAACTCCTTGCGGACCGGCGGCTTCTCGCTCGCCATCCCGTTCTGGAGCCAGGTCCCGGTCGAATCGACGCGAAGCTCGATCCGCTCGTTGTAGTGCACGTCGCCGGCGTACCAGGTCTGCTCGAAGCGACACGCGTCGGGACCTTCGGTTCCGCTCATCGAGGCAACTCCGATCAGGCAAGCGCCCACCAGCAGCACGCCGGCACCCACAAGCAACACTCCGCCGCTCGCTGACCGCTCCGCGATTGCTAGCCGCTGCATCTCACACCTTCCGACGCTCTGGCTTCGCCCACCCGCCGACTATACCGCCTTTCCGGAGAAGCGACCCGGAACGGACCCTTCTGTGCGCGTGCGCTCATTCGCCGCCTCTTTTCCGTTACCGGCGAACGCCCGCTTGTGGTCGCAGGCGGACGAACTCGTACCGGCGAATCCGGCGCGCCTACACGTTCTACTGGCGCGATAGACCAGCGGCGATCATCTCGCGCGCGAGTTGCTGCGCGGAGCGCAGCTTGGTCGTCGGCGCGCACCGCGCCAGGATCACCTTCCAGCCGTTCCGCGCGCTCGCCGCTTCCGCGACGATCGTCGCCACCTCGACCGGGTCCACACGCTCCTCCGAGATGCGCCGCTTCGCCCCATACTCGGCCGCCAGTGCCCGGCGCTCGGCCGGGTTCCTCGCGCGCGCGACGATGCGCGCGTACGCCTCGCACGAGTAGGCGAACACCTCGCGCTTCCGATACTCGATGTCGAGGAGCCACTCTTTTCTGCGCGTCTCGGGCAGCCCGATCGTCCGTCGCTTGCAGTTGTGGAAGATGTGCGCGGCCTCGTGGACGATGAAGTCGGCGAACGGGTCGTCCTCGGCGAAGTAGTCCGTCGAGACATAGCAGGTGGTCTCCTCGCTCATGCCGACGATTCGCGGGGCCTTCTTGCCCAACAGCTTCGCGCCAACACTGAGCAAGTACATGTTCGCGAGGTCCCAGCGGGAGCGGTCCCACCTGTGATCCAGGATGATCGACTCGATCGTGTCACTCGTGACGTAGACGACGGACTTCTCGAGCGTCGCGAGCACCACGTCCTGCTCGCCGCGCGCGAAGAGCCCGCGCACCATCGGCTCGACCTTGGCGCGCGTGAGCTCGATGCCAACGTTCGCGGGTACCGGCTCGTGCGAGCGTCCCTTCGCGAGCCGACGCACCTCGCGAACGAGCGCGTTGCGAAGATCGGTGTCCTGGCGACGGCCACCGGCCTGCTGTTCACGGGCGACGGCAACGGCAATTTCCTCGCCATG
>DAIRFU010000077.1:13460-15625 GCA_036794935.1 Kofleriaceae bacterium
TGTTCCGGCGCCTCCGGGCTCGCGGCGAATAGCGTGTCCTGGCGACGGCCACGCTCCATGAAGTCGCCCGGCCACGCCCGTGCATCCATGTCGGCGTCGCCGGTACGGAGGTAGCGCCTGATCTCGTCGGCGATAGTGGGGGACCTACTGACCATCGTTGTCGCCACCGACGCATACCTCATGTGCAACTTGACCCTCAACGGCGTCTTGATCATCGTGGGCTTCGCAGCGCGTCTTGGATCCCGTAAGCGAGCGCGAATTCTTCGACGTCGGACTCGTAGATTCCTCCGGCCACCGTCAGGCCCAATGACGACCGTGCGAATTCAGCAGCAGCTGCTGCACAATCGTGCAACGGCTCGTTGCACGGACGACTGCTTGCAAGCGCCCGCGTCGGGCTTGCCGGCTTCTTGGTCGGGCCACCGCTCGATCGCGCGCTCGGTGTCGCTGTGCGTGACGCCTCTCGAGCGACGACGGTCGGAAGTTGTCACGAACGGCGTGCGGCAGCCCAGTTCATGGCTTGGCGGCGGAAGGTTCCGTTGGCGGGATCGAAATAACCACGCGGACTGTGCCGTCGGCACGAGCCACGATCGCCCTTCCCGTCGCGATTGCGTGAGCGACCACGTTCTTGGCTTCCGTGCGGTACTCCGCCTCTGTGAACACCCCGGACAGCGTGGAGCTCTTCTGATTCTCGTCGACCGTGATCATTTCTTACGTCGGCGGTTCTTTGCCTCAACCGGCTTGGGCCTCGCCGCATGGCGCGTCTCGATCGCATGGATCGTCTTCTCGATCTCCGCGACCAGGACGGGCTCCTTCGGCAACACGGTGCGGTACTCGGCGGCCAACACCTTGCTCGGCAGGTTCTCGAGCGTGTAGTGCGCGACGGCGCTGTCCCTCTCGGCGCAAAGGATCAGTCCGACCGGCGGGTTCTCGCCCTCGACCATCCAGTGCTCGCGCGCGTAGTTCAGGTACAGGTGCATCTGACCGGCGTCGGCGTGCGTGAGCTTGTTGAGCTTCAGATCTATGATGACGAGGCAACGCAGGCGCCGGTGGAAGAACAGCAGATCGATCCGGTACCACGCGTCGCCGACGCGCAGCCGGCGCTGGCGACCGACGAACGTGAAGTCGCCGCCGAGCTCGAGGAGGAATGTCTCCAGCTTGGCGATCAGCGCGCCTTCGAGGTCGGTCTCCGAGTACTCGTCCTTGAGGTTCAGAAACTCGAAGAAGAAGGGGTCTTTGATCTCTTCCTCGGGCGTCACCACGTCGTCGGGCGTCTGCTGCTGACCCTTGCGCAGCATCGCGGCCTTGTTCTTCGAGAGCGCGGTGCGCTCGTAGAATTGGGTACCGATCTGCCGATCGAGCTGGCGAACCGTCCAGCCGCCTCGCAGCGCCTCGCCTTCGTAGAACCGCTGCGCCTCAGGATTGCGAACTGAGAGCAGCCGCACGTAACAGGACCACGGCAAGCGCAGTTGACTCGCGACGAGAGCCAGCTCCTCGGGCGCGAGGAATTGTCTCGACGCTGTCGAGACAATTTCGAGGCGGGCGATGGGCGACGATTGTCTCGACGGCGTCGAGAGAATCTCGCGGTGCCCGAGATAGAAGGGCTCGCATCTTGAACAGGTTCGGTCGGCTATACCCGCGTCCAAATCGCGCTTGGAGGTCGACCGCGAGCTTCGAGATCAGCTCAGTCCCATACTCGGCGCGGGCGCCGCCGTGCTGCTCTTCCTCGACGATGCGACGTCCCACGCCCCAGTAGGTTGCGGTCATGATCGCATTCGACGTCCGTACCGATGCACGTCGCCCCGCATCGATCAATGCGACGACATCCGCGAGCACCACGTCATAGCTGTTCGCGGTACGTACGATGCTGGTCTTCCTTCGCGTCACGACGCCTCCGGCCTGTCAGCCAATTGCGCAAGCGGCGCTTGCGCAATTGGAGGCTGAACGTGTGCTCGCGTGGACCCGTTCCCCGCGCGAGATTTTCCAGACGCTGTCTGAAAAATCTGCCAACCAACTCCGCGAAGGATTCTGCAGACCCCGTCTGCAGAATGTTCAATTGTCCCGATCACGACTCCTCCCCCAGACGCACGAACACCTCCCAGCGCAGGCCACGCGGCTCGAAGCCGTACGCGCTGACACGGTACTCGCCTGCTCCGACGCGCGCCACG
>DAIRFU010000573.1:0-4640 GCA_036794935.1 Kofleriaceae bacterium
CGCCGACGAGCGAGCCCTCGGCGCCGTTGAACAGCACGTAGGTCTGCTTCTCGTCGATGCCCTTCTCCATGTCGAACGTCTGCAGGCCTTGCTCGTGGTACGTGCCGCTCGTGTAGAGCTCGCCCTGCATCACGTAGTACTCGTGATCGGCCCAGCCGAGCCCCTCGGGCGGCTCGACGAGGATGAGGCCGTACATGCCGTTCGCGACGTGCATCGGCACCGGCGCGGTCGCGCAGTGATAGACGTAGAGGCCCGGGTTCGTCGCGCGGAACGTGATCTGGGTCTGCTTGCCGGGCGCGGTGAACGTGCCCTCGGCGCCGCCACCCGGTCCGCTCACCGCGTGGAGGTCGATGTTGTGCGGCATCTTGCTGCTCGGATTGTTCTGCAGGTGCAGCTCGACCACATCGCCCTGGCGGACGCGGATCATCTTGCCGGGCACCTCGCCGCCGAACGTCCACAGCGTGTACCTGACGCCCGGCGCGATCTCCTTCTCGACCTCGGTGACCTCGAGGTTCACGATCACGCGCGCGGGGTGCTGGCGAACTGCACGGTGCGGAGCCAGCGGCGCGTTCGTCAGCTCCGCGGTCACGGTCGACTCGGGCATCGACGTGACGTCGGGCTCGGCCCGTTGATCCACCCGTGCGGCCTGCTTGTACTCGGCATCGGCCCGCGTGCAGGCGAACGCGGTCAGTGCGAACAGCGAGAGAAGCGTTGTCTGGGACACGTGCGCAGGAACAGCAACGCATGTGCCCGCGCAAGTACCTGGATTCAGGGGGGCCGCCTGCACGCCTTGCAGGACTTTTCGCGTTCGGCGCAGCTTGTGCGCGCTACTGGTCGAGACCGAGCAGCTCTTCGGCTTCGGGGTCGGGCGGCCGGCACACGACGCGATCGACCGTCGCCATCTTTGCGTGGATCACGTCACAGACCGGCGTGAACGAGGCCTTCTGGAAGGCCCGTATCGACGCCTGGTTATGTGCGGAGATCAGCGCCCACGACCGATACGCATCGGTCTCGCGCAAAACTTTCGCGAGGTGCTCGAGCATGACCGGCGCGACAGCGCGGCCGCGTGCCGCAGGCGCGACGAACACGCTGTGGATGTAGGCGTCGTACTTGCCCATGCGCAGCGTCCGGCCCAGCTCGGGCACCTCGACCGGGCCTCGCGCGTACCACGCGATGCCGGCCGGGCGGACGCCGAGCGTCGCCAGCAGCGCGGTGTCGCCGCGCCGCCAGAACTTGTGCGCGGTGTCCTCGTCGAGCTGGAGCTGCTCCATCAGATCGCCGCGGCGCGCCTCGTCGAGCTTGTCGTACTCCGCCTGCGTCAGCTCGCCGATCTCGAGGCCCGGCGGCGGCTCGATGCCGCGCGTCCACAGCTGGCCGCGATAGAGGCCGTAGCGATCGTACTGGGCGACGCTCGCGGCGGCGCTGCGGATCTTCGTCCACGCGGCACGGGCCTGCGCGGCGGCGACGGCCGGCGTCTCGCGCGCGCGGCGGGCGCGCCTCGCGACGTGCGTCACCGTGCGGCCGACCGAGGCGGTCGTCGACTGGCCCCAGATCCGGACCGCGAGCGCCTGCTGCTTGCTCGTCGGCAGCTGCGGCATCGGGTACTCGGCGGCGCCGGTCACGACGTCGAGCGCGAACATGCCGCGCGCGCGGGCGGCGAGCGCCTCGGCGTGGAGCAGCCGGGCGGCGCGGCGGGGCGGCACCTGCGGGTCGACCGCCATCGCGAGGACGACCGCGCGATCGCCGTCGTCGACGACCAGCGCGGCAGCGACCGCCTCGCCGGCGGTGTCGTCGAGGCGCGCGAGCCGGACGCGGCCCTGCTTGCCGAGCTCGAGCGCGACCTCCTCGAGCAGCGCGGCGGCCTCGTTGTCGGCGAGCGGCGACGGCTCGTCGCGCTCCGCCCACTCGAGCCGCGAGAGCCGGCGCAGTGCGCTCATGCCCTTGCGCAGCGCGATCAGATCCTCGCCGTGGGTCGTGATCACGCCGGTCGCGTCGCTGGCATCGGCGGGCGCGAGCGCGAGCGCGATCCGGCTCGCACCGCCGGCACTCGGCGAGCTCTCGACCGTGAACCCGGCGGGGGCGATCCGCTGCACGAGGTTCGCGCGCAGGCGCGACGGATCGGCGAGCGGCTCGAGATCGATCACGTCCCAGCTCGCGGCGTCGTCGATCAGCAGCTTCGCGAACGCGGCACCCGCGCGATCCTCCCAGCCCTTGCGCGCGAGCAGATCGAGCGACGGCGGCCGCGGGCCGGCGTCCCCCATCATGCGCAGCTCGGTCGTGTCGAGCAGCGCGACCTTGACGGTGCGGCGGTAGAGCGGCGCCAGACAGACGACATCGCCGGCCGCGGTGCCCGCGGCATCGGCCTCGGTCGCACGGCCGACCAGCACGTGAAGCTCGGCGGCGAGCGTGTTGTGATACGCGAGCCACCAGGGCACGAGCCAGTCCGGGCCGCGGAACAGCGCGCCGGGCGCGGTACCCGCCAGCATTCGCCACTGGGGTTCCAGAGCGCGAAGGGCAGTCAGCTCGCGAACTACGCTGACTTCGATCGGCATCCGTCGTTCGAACGTATCACGGCGCGCGAGAGCCTGCGTGTTGCTGTTGGCAACGTCGTTCGTTGCGGATGTCGTCGCAGCGTCCCGCTGGACGGGGTCCATGCCCGAGGGAATGCATCGCGCGTTCCGATCGGTGGCGATGGCGTGCGCGATTGTCCGATCTCAAACGCGCTTCAGCACGCGCGCATAGAACCCGTCGGTGCCGTGGACGTGCGGGCTCACCGTGAATGCCCCCTCGCGGGCGAGCGCCTGCGCACGCTCGTCCCCGAGCACCTCACTCAAGGCCACGGGCTCGACGCCGCTGAGCGAGCGTGCGACCTGCTCGTTCTCGGCGGCGAGCAGCGAGCACGTCGCGTAGACGACGCGGGCGCCGGGCGCGGCGAGCGCGATCGCCGTCGTCATGATCTCACGCTGGCGCGCCGCGAAGGTCGCGATGTCGGCCTCGCGCAGCCGCCAGCGTGCCTCGGGGTTGCGGCGCAAGGCACCGATGCCCGAGCACGGCGCATCGACGAACACGACGTCCGCTTTGCCGCGGAGCGCCTCGACGTCCTTCGGCCAGCCATTGCGATCGAGCGCGATCGCCTGCGCGTTCGACACGTGCGCGCGGCGGGCACGGCGGCGCAGCTCCTCGAGCTTCTTGCCGTCGACGTCGCTCGCGACGATGCGGCCGCGGTTGGCGAGCCGCGCCGCGATCGCGAGCGTCTTGCCGCCGGCGCCGGCGCAATAATCGACGATCAGTGACTTCGTCTCGCGCGGCACCGCGAGCTCCGCGAGCAGCTGACTGCCTTCGTCCTGCGCCTCCATCGCGCCTCGCTTGAACGCGGCAGACGCGAACAGGTTGGTCCGGCTGTCGATGATGAGGGCGGTGTCGGTCCACCGGCCGGGGTGGGTGTCGAGGCGCTCGGCCGCGAGCTCGGCCGCGAGCGCGTCGCGATCGGTGACGAGCAGGTTCGCGCGGACGGTCATCGGCGCGCGCTGGTTGAGCGCGAGCGCGAGGGCTTCCGCTTCGTCGCCCCAGTCCGCGACGAGCAGCTCGGCGAGCCAGTCGGGCAGGGACGCGGCGAGCGCGATGCGGCGGCTCGGCTTGCGCTCACCCGCGATCGCATGGTCGACGCCCGCGACCGCGGCCCAGTCGACCCCCGGCTCCAGCCGGCCGGCGTGCGCCGGCTCGACCAGTCGCTCGAGCACGAGCAACGCGAGCAGCCGCTCGAGGTCCCGCGGCGGCTTCTTGACCCGGCGGCCGCGCTCCAGCCCCAGGTCGATGCGGCGCAGGTGGCGGACGAGCCCGTAGAGCGTCTCGCTGACAAACCGGCGCTCGTGCGCGCCGATCCAGGTCTCCTTGCGAAAGGTCGTCGCCAGCCGGTCGGTGACGAAGCCCCAGTCCATGCGCGTGCGCTGCCAGAGCTCGAGCAAGAGCGCGCGCAGGCGACCGCCTACAGCAACATGGGCGGCGAGCTGGTGATCGTTCATCCGGGTTCCTACTATGGCGCGCCGCGTAAACGAGCGAAATGGTCAGCGGATTTGATTGCGACCTGCGGGGTGGCGGCGGTACGCCATTGGGCAAATGAGTACTGCACCTCCGCCGGTCGCGCCGCCCGCGACGAAGACCGAAGTCAGCCTCAAGGACCGTGGCAACCTGTTCGAGATCGCGACTCGCCAGATCGAAAAGGCGATGAAGCTGATCAACATCGATCCGAACATCGCGCAGATCCTTGGCCAGCCCAAGAACGAGCTGATCGTCAACTTCCCGGTCCGCCGTGACAACGGCACGATCGAGATGATCAAGGGCTACCGCGTCCAGCACAACAACATCATGGGCCCGTACAAGGGCGGCATCCGCTACCACCAGGAAGCGAACCTGGACGAGATGAAGGCGCTCGCCTCGTGGATGACGTACAAGAGCGCGCTGCACGAGATCCCGTTCGGCGGCGGTAAGGGCGGCGTCAAGTTCGACCCGCGCCAGTACAGCAAGCCGGAGCTCGAGCGCATCACGCGCCGGTTCACGGCCGCGCTCGGCAGCAACATCGGCCCGGACTTCGACATCCCGGCGCCCGACGTGAACACCAACAGCCAGACGATGGTCTGGAT
>DAIRFU010000574.1:0-4626 GCA_036794935.1 Kofleriaceae bacterium
GCGAGCGGTCGAGCTGGTCGAGGCTAGCCAGAGACATGGGAGCCATGATCTACAGGACCGCGGCGCACGACCACTGTCCTCGGCGAAAAAACGCTGGTACACACGCAGCCATGGCCGAGAACGTCGTCATCATCGGTAGCGGTCCTGCAGCTCACACCGCCGCTATCTACGCCGCACGAGCGAACCTCAGCCCGGTGCTCTTCGAGGGGTTCCTGGCGGGCGGGATCGCCGCCGGCGGCCAGCTCACGACGACGACGGACGTCGAGAACTTCCCGGGCTTCCCGGAGGGGATCATGGGGCCCGAGCTGTGCGAGCGGTTTCGCGCGCAGTCGGCACGCTTCGGCACGCGCATCCACACCGAGACGGTGACGACCGTCGACCTGTCGAAGCGCCCGTTCACGTTCAAGACCGACGAGCAGCAGGGGGAGGCGCGCGCGATCATCATCGCGACCGGGGCCACCGCGAAGCGCGACACGATCCCGGGCGCCGGCGACGGCGAGCTGTGGCAGCGCGGCGTCTCGGCGTGCGCGGTGTGCGACGGCGCGCTGCCGATGTTCCGGAACAAGCCGCTCTTCGTGATCGGTGGCGGCGACTCGGCGATGGAGGAGGCGAGCTTCCTCACCAAGTTCGCGTCGAAGGTCTACGTCGTGCACCGCCGCGACGAGCTGCGCGCGTCCGCGATCATGCAGGAGCGCGCGAAGAGCAACGGCAAGATCGAGATCCTCTACTCGCACCGGGTCTCCGCGGTCGAGGGCGGCAACACCGTCGAGCAGGTGCGCGTCATCGATCTCAAGACCAACGCCGAGCGCGTGGTCCCGGCCGCCGGCCTGTTCTTCGCGATCGGTCACGTGCCGAACACGGCGTTCTTGAACGGCCAGGTCTCGTGCGACGATCAGGGTTACATCCTGACCACGCCGGGGACGACGCAGACGAGCGTGCCGGGCGTGTTCGCGGCCGGCGACGTCCAGGACAAGAAATATCGCCAGGCGATCACCGCGGCCGGCACCGGCTGCATGGCCGCGCTCGAGGCCGAGCACTTCCTCGCCGCCCATCACTGAGCGCCACTGAGCGCGACCGAGCGCGACCGAGCGCGACCGAGCGCACGTGCCGAACTGGCACAGCAAGGCTGGGAATAGGTCCGAGCCGGCTCCCGGTATGGCTAGTGTGCTGACCGGGCAGGTGACATGTCACAATCGGTTTATCCCGTGACTCGAGAGCAGAATCCGCCGTACCGCGAGTCGGGCCTGACGAAGGTCCTGGCCGTTCTTTTGCTGGTCGTCGCCGGCGCGCTGGTGTTCACCGTGATCCAGCAGCGCCGCCAGACCCAGCAGATCGTCAACTACGAGCCCAAACCCGTCGCGCAGCGACCGGACGACAAGCTCGGCGCCGACGAGCAGTCGACGATCGATGTGTTCGAGAAGTTCGCCCGCTCGGTCGTCCACGTGACGAGCCTGGCATCGCGGCGCAACCTGATGACGCTCGACGTGACCGAGATCCCGCAGGGCACCGGCTCGGGGTTCGTGTGGGATCAGCAGGGTCACATCGTGACGAACTTCCACGTCGTCGCCGGCGGCAACCGCGCGAGCGTCACGCTCAACGACGGCTCGACGTACGCGGCGACGATCGTCGGCACCGCGCCCGACAAGGACATCGCGGTACTGCGGATCGATGCACCGCCCTCGAAGCTGCTGCCCTTGCCGGTCGGCGAGTCGGCGCACCTCAAGGTCGGCATGAAGGTGCTCGCGATCGGCAATCCGTTCGGGCTCGATCAGACGCTCACCACGGGCGTGATCTCGGGCCTCGGCCGCGAGATCAAGAGCGTGTCGGGCCGGCCGATCAGCGACGTCATCCAGACCGACGCGTCGATCAACCCGGGCAACTCGGGCGGTCCGCTGCTCGACAGTGCGGGGCGCCTGATCGGCATCAACACCGCGATCTACAGCCCGACCGGTGCGAACGCCGGCATCGGCTTCGCGGTCCCGGTCGACACGGTGAACCTGATCGTCCCGCAGCTGCTCAAGCACGGCAAGATCGTGCGCCCGGGCCTGGGCATCAGCATCGCGAACGATCGGCACGCGGCGCGCGGCGGCATCGACGGTGTCGTCATCATGCAAGTCGTGCCGGACGGGGCCGCCGCCAAGGCGGGCCTGCAGGGCGCGACGTCGGTGGTCGGCGGGATCATCCCGGGCGACGTCATCGTCGGCATCGACAACATCGTGATTCACAAGCAGAACGATCTGTTCAAGGCGCTCGACCAGCACAAGGTCGGCGACGTCGTCGACGTGCACGTCGATAACAAGCAGACGGGCAAACGGCGCGCGGTCAAGGTAACATTGCAAGCAATCCAGTGAGTCGTCGCGCCCGCGCTGTTGTCTCCGTCGATTCGCTTCCATCGGCTCCGGCTCCCACGCGCGCGCGCTTCTACCGCGAGACGGTGTTCCGCCAGCTGCGCTCCGCCGCGGCCGCGGCGTTCTTCGGTGGGCTCTCGAGCGCCGCGCGGCTGCACCCCGCATCGCGGCCCGCGCGCCATGGCGTCGAGGTCGAGAGCGATCTCATCTACGGCCCGCACGGCGACTGGAACACGCTCGATATCTACCGGCCGGTGCATCGCCCGAAGCCGTGGCCGGTCGTGTTCTACGTGCACGGCGGCGCGTTTCACCTGCTGTCGAAGGACACGCACTGGCTGATGGGCCTCGTGTTCGCCCGCTTCGGCTACCTCGTCGTCAACATCAGCTACCGGCTCGCGCCGAAGCACCCGTACCCGGCCGCGATCGAGGACACGTGCGCGGCGTACCGCTGGCTCGCCGCGAACATCGAGCAGCTCGGCGGCGACCCGAAGCGCGTCGCGGTCGCCGGCGAGTCGGCCGGCGGCAACCTGATCACCGCGCTCACGCTCGCCGCGTGTCAGCCGCGTCCCGAGCCGTGGGCGCGCGAGGTCTACGAGACCGGGCTCGTGCCGCGCGCGGCGCTGCCGTTCTGCGCGATCCTCGAGGTCACGAACCCTCAGCGGTTCTCGCAGCGCAAGCCGAGTCTGCCGCGCTGGGTGGACGGCATGCTGCGCGATGCATCCGCGTCGTACCTGCACGGCTATCCGCATCATCCGACCGACGAGACCGCGCTCGCCGATCCGCTTCGCCTCATCGAGGATGCCGCGGGCGTCGCGCACGAGGAGCGGTTCGCGCGCTCGCTGCCGGCATTCTTCGCACCGGTCGGCACGCGCGATCCGCTGCTCGACGACACGCGCCGCCTCGAAAAGGCGCTGCACGCACTCGGAGTGCCCATCGAAGCGCGTTATTACCCGGGTGGGATCCATGCGTTCCACGCTCTGGTCTGGGACCCGGTCGCGCGGCGCTGCTGGCGCGATGCACTCGCGTTTCTCGATCGGCACGTGCGGTAGGGCTGCGTGACCCTGCCAAAGCGCCAGCTCGGGCTCGGCATCACGGCCGCGATCGTCGTCGCGAACATGATCGGCACCGGTGTGTTCACGAGCACCGGCTACAACGCACACGACCTGCACGATCCGAAGACGATCTTGCTCGCGTGGATCGTCGGCGGGGTCGTCGCGCTGTGCGGTGCCGCCTGTTACGCGGAGCTCGGCACGCTGATGCCGAAGGCCGGTGGCGAGTACGTGTACCTGCGCGAGGCCTATCACCCGGCGCTCGGCTTCATGAGCGGCTGGGTCTCGATGACGGCCGGATTCTCGGCTGCGATCGCGGCGGCCGCCGTGTCGTTCTCCGGCTATCTATCGACGCTGATCGACGGGGTCGGCGGCACGGTCGCACAGAAGCTCATCGCGAGCGGTCTCGTCGTCGCGGTCACCTGCCTCCATGCGTTCGATACGAAGCTTGGCGGCCGCGTGCAGGCCGTGTTCACGTTCCTGAAGGTCGCGCTGATCGTCGTGTTCATCGTGCTCGGCTTCGGATCGGGCAGCGGTGACTGGTCGCACTTCGACACCCAGGCAGGCGGGTTCTCGAACGTTCCGACCACCGCGTTCGCGATCTCGCTCATGTACATCTCGTTCGCGTATTCGGGCTGGAACGCCGCCGCGTACATCGCGGGTGAGGTCAAGCGGCCGGAGAAGACGCTGCCGCGTTCGCTGCTGCTCGGGACCCTGATGGTCACCGCGCTGTACGTGCTGCTCAACGCGATCTACTTCTACGCGCTGCCATCCTCGGTCCTCGCCGGACCGACCGACCAGTTCGCGCCGGTGAAGGAGGTCGGTCACGCCGCCGCGGCCGCGCTGTTTGGCGAACGCGGCGGCCACTTGATCACGTCGCTGATCGCGCTCGCGCTGGTCAGCGCGGTGAGTGCGATGATCATGGCAGGACCGCGCGTCTATGCCGCCATGGCGGCCGATCGCGCCCTGCCGCACCAGCTCGCGCGCTACTCGAAGCGCGGGGTGCCGACCGTCGCCGTCATCACGCAAGGCGTGCTCGGCGTCGCGTTCGTCGTGATCGGCGACCTCGGCGGGTTGATCCGGTTCTCGGGCTTCACTCTCGCGGCGTTCGCAGCGCTCACCGTGGGGGCGCTGTTCGTCCTGCGCGCGCACGGCATGCGCAGCGCGTATCGCACGCCGCTCTATCCGATCACGCCGCTCGTGTTCATCGCGGTGTCGATCTGGATCGC
>DAIRFU010000575.1:0-4622 GCA_036794935.1 Kofleriaceae bacterium
GGCCGTCGCGCAAATCGCTCACGACCTTGCGCGCACCCTCGCCGACCGGCTCGTCGGCGAGCGCGACCTCGATGCCTAGCAGCTCGGAGAGCCGGGCGGCGACCGGCTCTAGCGAGTACTCCGGCTTGACCTGGCCCTTGGGCCTGCCGAGGTGCGAGCCGAGCACGATGCGCGCGCCGCGGTCGATCAGGTGCTTGATCGTCGGCAGCGTCGCGCGGATCCGCGCGTCGTCGGCGACCTTGCGCGCCGCCGTTCCGGACGCGCTCGCAGTCTCGAGCGGCACGTTGTAGTCGACGCGCACGAACACGCGCTTGCCCTCGACGGCGAGCTCCTCGACGCTCTTGATCCCGGCGGGCAGGGCCATGGCTACAGCCGCTCCGCGACGAAGCGAGCGAGATCGAACAGCCGCTGCGAGTAGCCCATCTCGTTGTCGTACCAGCTCATCACCTTGACCTGGTCGCCGACCATCGAGGTCAGCGGCGCGTCGACGGTCGAGCTGTGGCGGTCGCCGTTGTAGTCGTGCGAGACGAGCGGCTCGTCGGTGACGGCGAGGATGCCCTTCAGCGGGCCCGCGGCGGCCTTGCGGAACGCCTCGTTGAGCTCCTTCACGCTGCCGGGCGGCCTCTCGAGCCGGGCCGTCAGATCGACGAGCGACACGTTCGGCGTCGGCACGCGGAGCGCCATGCCGTCGAGCTTGCCGGCCATCGCCGGCAGCACTTCCTTGAGTGCCTTGGCGGCGCCGGTCGTCGTCGGGATGATCGAGAGCGCGGCGGCGCGGGCGCGGCGCAGGTCCTTGTGCGGCAGGTCGAGGATCTGCTGGTCGTTCGTGTACGAGTGGATCGTCGTCATGATGCCGCTGATGATGCCGAACGTCTCGTGCAGCACCTTCGCGACCGGCGCGAGGCAGTTCGTCGTGCACGACGCGTTGGAGATGATCGTGTGCTCCTTGGGCTTGTACGCCTCGAGGTTGATGCCCATGCACAGCGTGACGTCGGGCTGCTTGGCAGGGGCGCTGATGATCACCTTCTTCGCGCCGCCCTGAACGTGCTTGCCCGCGCCGGCCTGGTCGACGAACTTGCCGGTCGACTCGATGACGATATCGACGCCGAGCTCCTTCCACTTGATCGCGGTCGGATCTTTCTCGGCGGTGATCTTGACGGTGTCGCCGTTGATCACCAGCGCGCCTTCCTTGGTCTCGACGGTGCCGGGATAGCGCCCGTGTACCGAGTCGTAGCGCAGGAGGTGACCGAGGGTGCCGACGTCCGTCAGGTCATTGATGAGAACCAGATCGAAGGCGTCCTTTGCCTCGGCGAGGCAACGAACGAACCCACGGCCGATGCGGCCGAATCCATTGATACCGACGCGAACCTTTGCCATGCCGCGCACCCTAGATCATGGATGCGCGATCTGCCAGGGACAGGCGTCGTGAGACGCGTGAGGACAGCGGCGCGCGTACGGGAGCACGCAGTGCGTGCGCGTCGCGGATCGCAACGCTCGTGAATGTTCGCGACGCGGGCGCGTGATCGCGATGGCGCGATCGGCGCCGGCGCTAGACGATCTGCTGCGCCTTGTGCTCGCCGCGCGAGATCTTGGTCGTCACTTCGGAGATCAGCTCGGTCGCGAGAGAGACGATCTGCTTCTCGTCGAATCCCTGCGCCTCGAGGTCGCGGTAGATCGACTTGGCGAGGATCTTTACCGCACGGGCTTTGGCTTCACGGTCACTCATAAGGCGCTGCGGGCAGTTCAGCACGCTGCGTGCCAGGCGCACGGTGATTCAAGTAAGCGAAACCACATGCGGTACATGTCACTGACGGTCGATTCCAGTGCGTAATCCCGCAGTTGGGTGCATACCCGCTTACGCACACGGTCCGACCATCCGATCGCTGGCCGTACGTATTCGTTGCAATGGCGGGCCTGCCTACGTCAGATCGCGCGCCATGTTCCGCCGCCACATCCTCGCCGCGCTCGCCGCCGGCATCGCCGCCAACGACGAAGATGCCGCCCGCACGCGGCTGCACGGAGGGGACCCGATCGCGCGCTTCTTCGCGCGCCGGCGGCTCGAGAAGACGCTGATCGATGCGGCACTCGCGTGTGACGCAGTGCAGCTCGTGGCGCCGCCGCCCGCCCACGTGATGCGACTCGCCGCGCTCGCGATCGCGGGGCACGATGCCCCGGCCGGTGACCTCACGGGAGCCGAGGCGGCGTACGCCCGGCTCGCGATCCCGCGCATGCCGCGGGTGCCGCTCGCGACGCTCGTCACCGCGCTCGCGGCCATCGCACTCGTCGGCTCCGCGACGCTCTACATCAGCGCGGCGCTCGAGAAGCCGAGCCGTACGTACGTGCGCGCGCTGCCGGCGCCGAGTGCCGACGCGTTCGACAAAGGCGGCGTGCCGCTGCGCGACGCCGCGCTCGACAAGCTGCTCACCGAGCAGCTCACGGCGCTCGTCGTCGAGGGCGGCAACACGCGCGACGGCCGGGCAAGCCGGCTCGCCGAGGTGCTCGGCTCCCTGCACGCGCCGGCGCCGCTGCTGGCTCGCGGCGCGCCGGCCGCGAAGGCGTGGGACGCGATGCTCGCGGTGTTCGAGCGCTCGGTCGAGGCGGCGAAGGTCGGCCCGACGCAGCGCCAGCGCGACGACCTCGCCGAGGCGGTGCGCGACGTCACCGCGGCGCTGCAGGCCGCCGGGCTCGGCTATGTCCTCGAGGGCCGGTTCAAGGGCGGCTACCCGTACGTCCAGGCGTACCGCGTCGTCGAGGTCGTGTTCGTGACCACCGCCGGCGCGCCGCGGCGGGTGCTGTCGCTGCGCCGGCTCGACCGGCTCAACACCGCGTACGCGGTGCTCGGCATGCACTCCGAGGATCTCGATCCGGTCCTCCACCTCGAGCGCATCGACGAGAACGTCGCGACCGACGTGTTGCCGGTGCTCGCCGGCGATGCCGCGTACCCGCTCGGCGATCGCGACTGGTTGCTTGGCGAGGCCGGCAAGGCGCTCGCCGCGAAGGTCGGCGACATCGTGCGCGGCGAGTACACGGCGGCGCTCGGCCCCGATGCGACCCATGTCGACGAGATCGCGCGGCTGGTCACGAAGCGCAACAGCATCGTCGACGAGTGGCGCGATCACCTCGCGCGCAAGCACATCTACTTCGTGCGTGCCGAGAATCTGTTTCTGCCGCCCGACCTGCTCGATCAGCTCGAGGACGTCACGCCGAACTACCAGCGCAACCGCGTGCGCGAGATCGAGGATCGACTCGCCGTGCTCGAGGCGCCGCGCATCCACGCGCGCATCCACGACCTCGTCGCCGCCACGGTGCGCCGCCACGAGGCGCAGCACGGCTTCGACTACGATCGGGACACCGAGCTGCGCTACCCGCAGCAGCTCGCCGACTTCCTGGGCCCGCCGCACGACGCCGAGGGCAACGCGATCCCCATCGTGCGCAGCGCGCGCGCCGAGCTGTCCGCGTACCTGTCGCAGATCGCGAACGACCCGGTGACGCCGCAGGCGGCGCTGTGGCACCTCGCGGCACAGGTGTTCGACAAGGACCGCGCCGGCACCGGGGAGTACTACGCGGGCATCGTGGTCATCGAGGGGCTCGCGCGCCAGCTCGGTGCGCCTGCGGACGCCGGCCGCCGGGTCACGCGCGAGCGGCTCGCGAACGCGGCGCTCGTGATCGCGGGTGCGAGTGGCGCGAAGCTGCGCGCCGCCGCGAGTGCGCTGTGGAGCGAGCTGTACGGCGAGCCGGTGACGCCGATCGTCGACGCGCCCGCGCGCGGCGTGCTCGCGACCGCAACGTGAGCTCGCGCCGGTTCACCGGCGACGCACGACGAACAGAAACCGGAACGAGACCGTGGTGTCCATCGCGAACAGCGCGAGCTGGCCGCGGGCCGGCGCGATCTCCGGCGTCCCCGTGATCGTCGCCTCGCGATCGTCGTCGGTCTTGAACGTGCAGGACACGGCGGGCAGGGCGTCGCGCTGGTAGGCGGCGCGCACCACCCCGTGGAACGTGGGCAGCGGGAGCTCGATGTTGGTGTGGTTGATCGGGGTGTCGCCATCGGGACGTTGCCGGCCAAACAGCTCGAGATAGTCGTCACCGCTGCCATCGCGCCCGATCACGCACAGCGTCCCGTTGAGCTGGCTCGACGCGTTGACCGCCGCGTCGAAGATCAGGCCGACCTCGCGATACGCCGTGTCCTCCAGGCCCTCGATGTCGATCCCGGCGACCACCCACGTGCCGTCGGCGTCATGATCCCAGATCAGGCTGGCATTGCCCACGCCCGTCGCGCGGTAGGCGTCGGCGTCGTAGCCGCCGTCGGTCACCGTGAACTGGCTGCGGCTGCCGTCCTCGAAGCCACTGAACAGCAGCACCTCGTCGACGTGGCCGGGATCTGGGTCGCAGGCGTCGGCGATCCCGTCGCCGTCCTCGTCATTCGCGTTGTCGGCGAGAAACGGGCAGGGGTCGCATACATCGTCGATGGTGTCGCCGTCCTCGTCGTGGCCGATCGGCGTGCTGCAGGGCCCCGCATCGGCCGCCGGCTCGAGATGTTCGAGGCCGAGCACGAGGTCGATCTCGTTTGATACGCCCACCGAAACGATCTACACTCTTACTCTCCGCAACAGCGTACCGAT
>DAIRFU010000078.1:0-10434 GCA_036794935.1 Kofleriaceae bacterium
CACGCAGCGGCTCCGATCAGTGACCCGCGGCGCGACCCTGCACCAGCGCATCGTCCGCCGCCCGGTACCGCGTGCGCTGCTCCTTGGTGAGCCGCGTGCTGGCGCAGATGCCGATCTCGTGGCTGGTCAAGCACGTACGCATCTTGTCGGACCAGTGATCGTCGACGCACAGGCGAGTCATCGCCTCCTTCTGCGCGGCGACGACCGCGCGCTGCGCATCGGCCATCTCCTTCTGCAGCGGCGAGTCTGCCGGCTGGGAAACACCGGCGGCCGCCCGATCGACGCCGGCGGTCACGGCGGCGGCGCAGTCCGGAGCCGCGGCCTTCTTGTCACACGCGGCGAAGGCCGCGAGCAGTCCACAGACGAGCGCGATACGGTTCATGTCCGTTCATGATCGTGCACCAGCGGCCCGCGATCCAGGGCGGACGCTGGCGAGGTCCGGATCTATTCGCATCGATCGCAGCTCAGCGGCGCTCGATCCCGAACAGTGCCGGCTCTCGTGCGCCCTCGGGCGGCGGCACGCCGAGCAGGGCGGCGAGCGTCGGCGCGACCTGGAGCAGCGTGCCATCGCCGACCTGGTGTGCGACCCCCGGCGCCTCGATGAGGATCGGCACGCGCCGGTTGTCATCGAACGGCGCGTCGTGCGAGGTGCCGGTGCGATAGGCGGTGATCACCGAGCCCGCCAGCGGATAGACATACAGCTCGCCGGCCTCGCCGGGCACGGTACCGAGGCAGATCGTGCGGTCGCTACCGGTCTCGGTCGTGCAGCCCGGCGAGAACCGATCGGTGCGCCCGGCGAACGCGACCCCGCGGAGACCCGCGATCGCCCGTACCGCGGCGTCGAGCGCGGGCCCGCGCCGGTGCGGCGGCAGCGCACGAAACTTCGCGCTCAGGTACACGTTGTCGGAGACCAGATCGTCGACCCACGGTCCGGGCTCGGAGAGCACGCGCTCGAGCGCCTGCTCCGCCGCGGCCTCGATCTCCGCCGGCGGGATGCGGCGCACCGACCGCAGGCGCGCGCGCTCGGGCAGCGGCGTCGCGCCATGATCGCTCGTCACGATCACCGCCCACTGGTCCTCGCCGATGCGGGCATCGAGGAGCTCGAACAGCTCGCCGAGCGTCGCGTCGAGGCGCAGGGTCAGATCGAGCACCTCCCACGACGCCGGGCCCCAGTCGTGCCCCGCGTAATCGTGCGCGCCGAAGCTGATCGCGAGCAGATCCGGTACGTCGTCCTTGCCGAGCTGCATCGCATCGAGCGCGACCGCCACGGTCTGGGCGACCAGCTCGTCGGCGAACGGCGTCTGCGCGATCGCCTTCTCGGGCGCCACCGCCGCCGCCAGTGCGTGCGGGAACGCTGCGCCGAGCCCGTACTCGGACTGCTCGCCGGGTGCGGCATCGGCCAGCTTCGTCGCCCGCGCGAGCAGCGCCGGATCGCGCGGATCCCACGTCGAGCTGAAGTAGCGGCTCGCCGGCGAGTCCTTCGCGAGCTGGACCAGCCACGGCGGTGGCTCGGCCGCATAGGCCTTGCTCGTCGTCATGCCGCCGGCGGCTGGCTCGTACCACACCGCGAGATCGGGGTGCCTGCCCGCGACCAGGCACGCCGACCGTGCCTTGAGCGCGATCGCGAGCGAGTGCGCGGTGCCGCTCGTGGCCCGGCGCAGCACGTCGGCAACCCCTTCACGGCGCAGCGCGCGGCCCGAGGCGCCGTCGTCGTCCGCGAGCGTGCCGTCGCCCAGCGCCGGGCCGACGGCGAGCACCGGTGCCTCCGGATCGTATTCGGCGGGGCGCGCCGTCGCATCGCCCTCCCGGTACCAGTAGTTGCCGACGATGCCGCTCTCGCGCGGCGGTGCGCCGGTCGCGAGCGTCGCGTGGCCGGGCGCGGTGAGCGTGTTCGCGTAGGGCAGCTCGGCGTTCATCACGACCGCGCCATCGCGCAGGAGCCGCCGCAGACCGCGCGTGAACAGGTGCTGCTGCTGTTCGAAGACCCAGCTCGGCCACTGATCGATGACGACCAGCACGACCAGCCGCGGCCGGGTGTGCGCGCCCGGCGCCGCCGTGGTGCCGCGCGAGCACGCGGCGACGAGCAGCGCGACCAGGACAACGAGCACGCGGTGCACGGCGCGACTATACGTGCCCGCCGGCAGGTTCGTCATCGTGGCTGGCTGTCCAGCGCGACGACCGTGATCGGCGCCGTCAGCGCGAGCTCGACCCGATCTCGCCGGCCGAGCAGCTCGCCGCCGGCCTCGATCGCGGTCTCGCGATCGAGCTCGACGCGCACGCGATCGCACAGAAAATCCGTGACGTGCTCGGAGAAGTACTCGCCGCGAAAGGCGGCCGGCACGTTGCGCAGGATCTCGAAGAGCCCGGTGTCGCCGCAGCGCAGGTGGAAGCGATCGCGCCGGGCGTCCGCGAACGCGAACATCTTGAGGCCGAAGCCGAAGAACGGGATGGTCGCGCCCGCGACGAGCGTACACGTGCCCTGCCACAGCAGCTCGCCCGCCGGCTCCTCGCGCCCGGTCGGCCCGGTGCGCCGCATCTCGATCGCGGGTGCGCCGAGGTTCGTGACCGTCGCGTGCGGACGGCCGCCGGCCGCGAACCGCGGCACCGAGCGCAGCGCGACGGCGAGCGCGTAGCGGCTGGCACCTCCGATCATCCGGCGCGCGACCGGCACGCGATCGACGGCGCGATCGACCACCGCGTGATCCTCGAGTAGCAGCGCATCGACGCCCATGCCGACGAACGGCGCACGCACGCCGAGCACGGAGAGCAGCGGCATGTCGCGCCGCGTGCCCGCGCCGCGCACGACGCGCGCGAGGTCCTCGACGACGTCGTCGGACGCGCCGACGGTGTCCGCGATCGCGTTGCCGGAGCCGAGGCGGAGGATCGCGATCGCGGGCTCGCGCCGGCCGGCCGCGCGGCAGGCCTCGCCGATCAACGTCAGGCCCATGACGACGGTCCCGTCGCCGCCGCCGAGCACGATGAGGTCGGCGCCCCGTCGGATCTCGGCGCGGATCGTGGTGCGCGCCTCGTCGAGCGAGCCGGTGAACCGCACGCCGCCGGGCAGCGTGCGCTCCAGCGTGCGGCGGAGGCGACCGCCGAGCCGGCGCGCGTTGCCGTTCACGATCGCGACGGCTCTCACCGCGGCCACCATACCGCAGGTTCGCCGCTCTCCCGGCCGATCACAGCTCGGTGAGGAAGCGCGTGACCTCGGCCGCGAAGCGATCGAGCTGATCGAGGTACACCCAGTGGCCCGCCGGCGCGATCCCGAGCCAGCGCACGCCGAGCCGGTCGAGCAGCGCGCGCGAATCGGCACAGATGCCGCTCGGCACGCCCGCGACGAACAGCGCCGGCACGTGCAGCGCGGCGAGCCGCGGGCCGAGCGTGCCCTCGCTGCTGAGCTCGACGAGCTCGCGCGCGTGGCGGTGGAACATCGCCGGGGACGCGAAGCACATCGCCGCGTGGTACGTGCGCAGCTCCGGACGGGTCTGGCCATCGGCGTAGACCTGCGCGCGCATCTCGGAGAAGCCGCGGGCGCAGAAGTCGGCCTCCGGGTACGCGGACGCGAGCGCGCTGAAGGTGCAGTCGCCGCGCGTCAGGTTGCCGTCGATGTCGATCACCGCGCGCACGGCGGTGCGCTCGGCGACGAGCGTGCACAGCACGCCGCCCATCGAGTGGCCGGCGATCACGGCCGGCCGATCGTCATCGAGCCAGCGCGCGAGCCGGTCGGCGACCTCGGTCAGGCCGAGCGGCGCGTCGGGCCACGGCGAGCGGCCGTAGCCGGGCAGATCGACGAGGACGTGATCGAACCCGGGCAGCTTCTCGATCACCGGCTCGAAGCTCACCGACGACTCGCCGAGGCCATGAATCCACACCACCCGCGGCCCCGGCCGCCCCCCCTGCCCCGCCCGCCTCACCTGCATCCCGTGCTCGAGTCCCCACCGCATGTGCCGTGCCTCTCAGTTGCCGAAATCCTGGATGATCGTGATCTTGTCGCCCGACTGGTAGATGCCGCAGCCTAGCGTGGCGTACGGCCCCATCATGTTCTCGTAGTGACCACCGCCCGGGCCTTCGCTGTAGAACGCGGCGATGCAGTCGGCGACGACCGCGCTGATGTCGCCGCCGCTCGGCACGCGCCAGTTGCCCTGCTGCGGGCACTCGTTCTCGGCGAACGCGATGCCGCCGCCGCTCGTCGAGCTGAAGTGCTGGTGCGGTGACGACGAGAAGTCGATCATCGCGCCCTCGTTCGCGTACGCCTCGAGCGCGGCGGAGTACGCGACCTCCGGCTTGCCGTTGTCGGTGCGATAGCGGTTCGTCTCGGTGAGGCAGACCGCGTGGGCCGGCGTGCTGCCGCCCCCGTTGCCACCGCCGTCACCGCCGGTGCCGCCGCCGCCGTCATCGTCGCCCCCGCAGGCGACGAGCATCATGAGCACGATGGCGCGCCTCATCCGAACGCCTTGCGGATGCGGCCGATCGCCTCGTCGACGTTCGCGCGCGAGTTGAACGCGCTCAGCCGGAAGTAGCCCTCGCCCGCCGGGCCAAAGCCCGCGCCCGGCGTGCCGACGACCTGCGCCCGGGTCAGCATCTGATCGAAGAAGTCCCACGACGAGGCGCCGCTCGGCGTCCGGATCCAGATGTACGGCGCGTGGACGCCGCCGAAGATCGTGAAGCCCGCGGCCGCGAGTCCCTCGCGCAGCCGGCGCGCGTTCTCCATGTAGAACGCGATCTGCGCGCTCGTCTGCTCGAGGCCGGCCGGCGAGTAGGCGGCCGCGGCGCCGCGCTGCACGATGTACGACGCGCCGTTGAACTTCGTCGTGTGGCGGCGCGCCCACAGCGCGTTGAGTGACACCCGCTTGCCGGCCGGCCCGGGGTGGAGGCGACCGGGCTCTGCCTGGGCGCCGGGATCGACACCCATCACGGACTTCGGCACGACCATGAAGGCGCAGCGCACGCCGGTGAAGCCGGCGCGCTTGGAGAAGCTGCGCAGCTCGATCGCGCACTCGCGCGCGCCCGGGATCTCGTAGATCGAGCGCGGCAGCGCGGGGTCCGAGATGTAGCCCTCGTACGCGGCGTCGAACAGGATCACGGTGTCGTGCTCGCGCGCCCACGCGACCCAGCGCTCGAGCTGCGCGCGCGTCGCGACCGTGCCGGTCGGGTTGTTCGGCGAGCACAGGTAGACGACGTCGACCGGCTCGTTCGGCGGCTCGGGCTGGAAGCCGTTCTCCGCGTTCCCCTCGAGGTAGACGAAGCCCGGATAGCGGCCATCGGGGCCCGCCGCCGCGGTGCGCCCCGCCATCACGTTCGAGTCGACGTAGACCGGATAGACCGGATCGGTGATCGCGACCTTGGCCGCGAGCGCGAAGATCTCCTGCACGTTACCGCTGTCACACTTGCTGCCATCGCTGACGAAGATCTCGTCGGCGGCGACCTCGACGCCGCGCGCCGTGTAGTCGTGGGCGCGGATCGCCTCGACCAGGAAGTCGTAGCCCTGCTCGGGGCCGTAGCCGTGGAACGTCTCGCGCTTGCCCATGTCATCGACGGCCGCATGCATGGCCTCGACGATCGCGGGGGCGAGCGGCTCGGTGACGTCGCCGATGCCGAGGCGGATCACGTTCGCGTCGGGGTGGGCGGCCGCAAACGCGCGGACGCGGCGGCCGATCTCGGGGAACAGGTAGCTGGCGGGGAGCTTCGCGTAGTGCTCGTTGATACGGGCCATGGCTGCGCGAAACGTAGCCGAGCAACTGTTTTCCCGCCAGCGATCGTCTGACGTGCCGTGAAGTGGTTGCTGATGCTGCTGGCGCTCGCCGGCTGCTCGCACGACGTGCGGGCGCGCTATCCATCGTCTCCCGCCGACGCGACGGGCACGCTCGTGCTCGCGCTGTCACGTCCGGCGTCGGGCGTCACGGTCGCGATCAATGGCCTGCTCGTCGTCGACGACGAGAAGACCGAGCACGTCGTGATCGAGGGCGTGCCGGTCGGCACCGGCGACATCGTGATGGCGGCAAACGGCGGGGACAAGGCGTTCCGGGTGTGGATCGACAGCGAGCACCCGACGACGGTGCCGCTCGGTGTCCCCGACGAGGGTGTCGGGTTCGTCAAGTCCATCGCCGGCTCCCTGCTGACGATCCTCGTCTACTCGCTGCTGCACTGACCGCAGGGGCCATTCGCTGCGCTTGGGGTAGAGTACCCGCCGCCATGGGCTCCGATCGCAACGACTTCATCCGCGACATCATCGACGAGGATCTGCGCACCGGCCGCGTGACGCGCGTCGCGACGCGGTTCCCGCCCGAGCCGAACGGCTACCTGCACATCGGGCACGCGAAGGCGATCTGCGTCGACTTCGGAGTCGCGCGCGACCACGGCGGCACGTGCAACCTGCGCTACGACGACACGAACCCGACGAAGGAAGACGTCGAGTACGTCGAGTCGATCGAGCGCGACGTGCGCTGGCTCGGATTTACGCCGAGCGCGGTGCTGTTCTCGGCGGACTACTTTCCGAGGATGTACGACCTGGCCGAGCGGCTCGTCCGCGAGGGCAAGGCATACGTCGACGATCTCGGCGACGAGCAGATCAAGGAGTATCGCGGCACGCTGTCCGAGCCGGGTACGCCGAGCCCCTACCGCGAGCGGTCGCCCGAGGAGAACCTCGATCTACTGCGGCGCATGAAGGCGGGCGAGTTTGCCGACGGCGCGAAGGTGCTGCGCGCGAAGATCGATCTGGCGAGCGCGAACATGAAGATGCGCGATCCGCTGCTCTACCGGATCCGCCACGCGCACCATCACCGCACCGGCGATCAGTGGTCCATCTACCCGATGTACGACTTCGCACATCCGATCGAGGACGCGATCGAGGGCATCACGCACTCGCTGTGCACGCTCGAGTTCGAGAACAACCGCGAGCTCTACGACTGGGTGATCGACAACACGGGCCCATGGGATCCGCGGCCGCGCCAGTACGAGTTCGCGCGGCTCGCGCTCGAGTACACCGTGATGAGCAAGCGCAAGCTGCGCCAGCTCGTCGAGGAGGGCCACGTGCGCGGCTGGGACGATCCGCGAATGCCGACCCTCGCGGCGCTGCGCCGGCGCGGCTACAGCCCGGAGGCGATCCGCACGTTCTGCGACATGATCGGCGTCGCGAAGGCGAACTCGATGGTCGACATCGGCAAGCTCGAGTACTGCGTGCGCGACGATCTCAACCAGAGCGCACCGCGCGTGCTCGGCGTGCTGCGGCCTGTCGAGGTCGAGGTCACCGGCGACGTCCACGAGAGCACCGCCGACGCGCCGTACTTCCCACCCGACGTCGGCAAGCCGGGCTCGCGCCCGCTGCCGGTGTCGCGCCGGATCTTCATCGATCGCGACGACTGGAGCGACGCGCCGCCGAAGGACTGGAAGCGGCTCGCGCCGGGCCGCACGGTGCGGCTGCGCCACGCGTACTGCATCACGGCCGAGGAGGTGGTCGCGCGCGACGCGGACGGGCACGTGACCAAGCTGCGCGCGAAGGTCGCCGGCGACGGCAAGGGCGCCGGCGTGATCCACTGGGTCGACGCGGCGACCAGCGTGACCGCCGAGGTCCGGCTCTACGAGCGGCTGTTCACGGTGCCGCGTCCCGAGGAGGGCGGTGGTGACTTCCTCGCGCACCTCGATCGCGACTCGCTGCAGGTGATCGAGGGCGCGCGCGTCGAGGCATCGCTCGCGAGTGCGACCGCCGGCTCGCGGTGGCAGCTCGAGCGCATCGGCTACTTCATCGTCGACGAGGATACGAAGCCGGGCACGCTGGTGCTGAACCGCATCATCACGCTGCGCGACGATCGCCCCGCGACGGCGACGAAGGCGACGGCCGAGAAGCCCCGCGTCGCCACTCCGAACGCGAAGGCAAAGACGCGGCCGAAGAGCAAGTCGCCGGCCGAGTACCGCACCGAGGCGCGCGCGCGCGATCTCGATCTCGCGGATGCGTACCTCAAGGCGCAGGCGATGGGCCTGTCCGCGGAGCACGCAGATCTCGTCAGCGGGGACAAGCCGACAGCCGAGCTGTTCCTCGTCAGCGCACGCGCGACCGGCGATGCCGCGCTCGTCGCGAAGTGGATCATCAACGAGCTGCCGCGCGCGCTCGGCAACCGCGAGCTCGCCGACGCCGGCCTCGACGCGGAACGCTTCGGCGAGCTGATCGCGCTCTTGCGTGACGGCACCGTGAAGCCCGCAGTCGGCAAGACGGTGCTCGCCGAGATGGTCCAGACCGGCAAGCGGGCGACCGAGCTCGCGGCCGCGCACACCGCGGCGCCGGCCGTCGACGTGGGGTCTGCAGTCGACGCCGTGATCGCGGCCAACCCGGACAAGGCCGCGCAGTACAAGGCCGGCAAGACCGGGCTGCTCGGCTTCTTCGTCGGCCAGGTGATGAGAACGACGCCGAATGCCGATGCCGCCGCGGTCAACCAGGTCGTGCGGGAGCGGCTTGGCTGACCTGGGGCATCAGTCTCCAGATCCCAGGGTCCACTGTCCCAGTTTTCTTCGGCACTTACACGCGTTAGCGTGTGTAGGTGACCCGGACATGGCTCGCCCTCATCGCGCTCGCGGGTAGCGGCTGCTACGCGCGCGTCGGTGACGGCGAAGGGAATCTCGCGATCGCCGACGCCGGCGACACGAGCGGCGGCGGCAGTGACTCGAGCGGTGGTGTCGACGTCGACGCGGGTGTGCAGCCCGGCGCCGATGCGCCGACGCCGGCGTGCGCGAACGGCCGCAAGATCTATCTCGCGTTCGACGGCGTCACGCTGACCCAGGCCGGGTCGAGCGATGCCACGCAGAACCGCGCGCGCTGGCTGACCAACACGACGTCGACGGTGCCGCCGTGGCGCAGCGGCAACGGGAACCGCGCGTCGCAGATCACGGCGGTGGTCGACGGCGTCAAGTCGCGGCTCGCGACGACACCGATCGAGGTCGTCACGACGAGGCCGGCGACGGCGCCGTACGTGATGATCGTGCTCGGCGGCGAGCGCGCGAACGACGGTGGCACCGTGGCGTCGCGCTACTCGTACGCGACGAGCTATCACGACTGCGGCGATACCGTGAAGAACGACGTCGGCTGGGTCTCCGACATGGACGACGCGCCCGAATCGTACGTCGCCGATCTCGCGGTCGGCGCGGTCGGCTGGGGCCTCGGCCTCGACGGCACGACCAGCTCGGCCGACTGCATGTGCGGCTGGGCCAACGGCTGCGACTCGCAGTCCGGCGCGTGCACGCTGTCCGCGTCGATCGCGACCTCGATCGAGGGCAACGTCGAGTCCGCGTGCCAGCAGGGGACCCAGAACGAGGTCGCGGCGTTCTCGACCGGGTTCTGCCAGTAGGCCCGTGTAGGTGCGATCTCGTCGCCTTCGTTTGTTATGATCGAGGTGAATGATCGGGACGACCGCCGGTAATTACCGGGTCACGCAGAAGGTCAGCGTCGGCGGCATGGGCACGGTCTACCGCGCCGAGCACACGCTGATCGGCAAGCCGGCCGCCATCAAGGTCCTGCATCCCGAGCTGCGCAGCAACGAGGAGGTCGTGCAGCGCTTCTTCAACGAGGCGAAGGCGACGACGCAGATCAAGCATCCCGGCATCGTCGAGATCTTCGATTTCGGATATCTCGAGAGCGGCGATGGTTACATCGTGATGGAGTTTCTCGAGGGCGAGTCGCTCGCGCGCCGCCTCGAGACGGCCGGCCAGATGGACGAGGGCGAAGCGGCGGTGCTGATGCGCAGCGCGTGCAGCGCGCTCGCCGCCGCGCACGCCAAGGGCATCGTCCATCGCGACCTCAAGCCGGACAACATCTTCCTGTGCCCCGATCCGGAGGCACCCACCGGCGAGCGGCCGAAGCTGCTCGACTTCGGGATCGCGAAGCTCCACGTCGGGCTCGGCGGTCCGAGCTCGGCGACGAAGACCGGTGCGGTGATGGGCACGCCGACGTACATGTCTCCCGAGCAGTGCAAGGGCACCGGAGATGTCGATGCGCGCTCGGACCTCTACTCGCTCGGCTGCATCTTCTACGAGATGGTCACCGGCCGTCCGCCGTACGACAACCTGACGCCCGGCGAGCTCATCGGCGCGCACCTGTTCATCCAGCCGGTGTCGCCGCGCACCTCGGGCGCGATGATCTCCGATGCCGCGGAGGCGCTGATCATGCAGCTGCTCGAGAAGCAGCCCGCGCAACGCGTGCAGACCGCCGCTGACCTCGGCCGCCGCTTCGGCGAGCTCGCGCGCGGTCAGGGATACGCGTCGCGCATCACCCCGGTGCCCAGGCTGAGCGCGAAGCGGACACCGGCGACCGGCGTGGCCACGGCCGAGGGTGTGCTGCCGACGCTGCCGTCGGATCCCGCGCTGCACGCGTATCCCGGGCGGGCGTCCGATCCGGCGCTGGACGCGAGCGCGCCGGTCGCGCCGATGCCGAACGCCAAGTCGAGTCGC
>DAIRFU010000078.1:10444-15581 GCA_036794935.1 Kofleriaceae bacterium
CGCGTCGCGACGATGACCCCGACGACGCTGTCGGGCGCGGCGAGCCAGATCCTGAACACGCCGCGCCGTTCGCGCGCCGGCCTGTACGCCGGCCTCGTGGCGGCATTCGTCGTCGCCGGTGTTGCGACGTTCGTCGCGGTGTCGAGCAGCAACACGAAGTCGACCCCGAGCGCTGCGTCGCAGCCGGCCGGCGATCCGGTCCCGGCCACCACGCCGCCGGTCGTCCCCACCACCACGCCGGAGCCCGCCGCCGAGGTTCCGGCGCACGCAGCCACGACCGAAACGCCCGCGTCCCCGCCCGAGCCGGCGACCCCGCCCGAGCCGGCGACGCCGCCCGAGCCGACGCCCCCGCCCGAGCCGGTCGCGACCAAGCCCACGCACCGGCCGAAGGTCACCCGCCACCGACCGAAGGCCACCAAGACGCGGCCGACGACCGACACCCCCAAGCCGCCGGACAATCAGAATAAACCCATGCTGATCGAGACGGACCTCTGATGAGTCGTCTGACTCGCGCACTCGTGCTCGCGTCGCTCTACGCCGCGCCGCTCGTGCAGGCTCAGCCAGCGCCGCAGCCGCCACCACCGAGCGCCGACAAGGTCGACGCCAAGGCGCTGATGCAGACCGGCGTCAAGCTGATCGAGAACGGCAACTACCTCGGTGCGCTCGCGATCTTCAAGGACGCGTACACGCGGTTCCCGAGCGCGAAGATCCTGCTCAACATCGGCACCACGTACAAGCTGCTCGATCGCAAGGCCGACGCGGCGAACGCGTACCAGCGCTATCTCGACTCGGCCGACGCCGACGCGGCGCGGCGCCCGCAGGTGGTCGCCGAGATCGCAGAGCTCGACAAGGCGGTCGGCATCGTCGAGCTGACCGTGACGCCCGCCGACGCGCGGGTCCGGTTCGGGGCCGAGGACGAATGGATGCCGGCGGCGCAGGTGACGCAGTGGCGCGTCGCCGCCGGCTCGTTCAGCGTCGACGTGCGCAAGCCCGGCTACCAGGACGCGCACCAGACCGAGACCATCGCCGCAGGGGCGCGCGCGCAGGTCTCGATCGCGCTGACCGAGGTGCCAGCCGCGATCGTCCCGGTTCCGCACGAGGACCTTCCGGCCGTGACCATCGTCGCGCCCGAGCAGCCACGCTCGCGGCTCGGCGCGCTCGCGATCATGCACGTCAGCGTCGTGCCGGCGCTCGGCAGCGCAGCGCTCGTCGGCGCGACGTTCGACGTGCTGCCGGCGCTCGCGGTCGATGCCGCCGTGCTGCTCGGCCCGGGCCTCGTCAGCGACGGCAACACGATGCGGCCGCCGCCGTCGTTCGGCGGCTACGTCGGCGGCAGCTACGCGTTCTTGCCCGGCACGCTGCGCCCGCGCGCCGGTCTCGGCATGACGCTGTTCGCATCGGACGGCGCGCGCTTCCAGGCCCGCGCCGCGGGCGGGCTCGAGTACGTCGCGAGTCGGAATTTGTCGTTCACGGTCGAGCTCGGCGCCGAGTTTCCGCTCAACCCCGAGGATGACATCCGCGAGCTCGCGATCGTGCCGGCCCTCGCGGTCGCCGGCCGCCTGTAGTTACTCGACGACGCGCAGCTTGCCGGCCGCGTACACCGGTGCAGCCGCCGCGTGACGTGCGCGCGGCACGACCGGCGCCGCCGGCCGCACGTCGGGAGCCCGTTCGGCCCACGCGCGGGCGACGTCGCGATCGAGCAGGTGGCTCGGCCGCACGTTGCGCAGCGCGTTCGCCATGATCGAGCGCACGTGCGGGTTCGTCTGCTCGAGCTGGGCGAGGAGCGCGGTCATCGCGTCGCGCTTGAGGCCGTCCTGCGAGCCGCACAGGTTGCACGGCATGATCGGGAACGCGAGGTGCGACGCGAGCTCCGCGATGTCCGCCTCGGCGCACTCGACGAGCGGCCGGATCACCTCGAAGCGACCATCGTCGGTGCGATAGCTCGCCGGCATCGCCTGCAGCTTGCCGCTGTAGAACAGGTTCAGCAGGAACGTCTCGAGCGAGTCGTCGCGGTGATGGCCGAGCGCGAGCTTGTTGCAGCCGAGCCGCTCGGCGGCCGTGTAGAGGATGCCGCGGCGCAGGCGCGAGCACAGCGAGCAGTACGTCGACTTCTCGTCGAGGTGCTCGGTGACGACCGAGTAGGTGTCCTCGCGCAGGATCTCGAACGGCCAGCCGGTCGCCTCGAGGTAGCGGCGCAGCCCCTCACCGTCGTAGCCGGGCTGGACCTGATCGAGGTGGACGGCGACCAGCTCGACCTTGAACGGCAGCCTGGGCACCAGCTTCGTGAGCATGTGGAACAGCGTGTAGCTGTCCTTGCCGCCCGACATCGCGACCAGGACGCGATCACCCGGACGGAGTAGCTCGTAGCTCTCGCACGTCTCCTTGACGGTGCGATACAACAGCTTCTCGAGCCGAACGGCTTGCGACATGCACCCAAGTGGTACTCGATCCCGGCATCCTCGTCATCCTCGGAGTGATCGCGCTCGCCGCGTTCGCCACCGAGGGGGCGATCGGGTTTGGCGGCACCGTGCTGGCGGCGAGCCTCGGCGCGCAGCTCGTGCCGCTCGAGCTCCTGCTGCCGGCATTCGTGCCGCTGAACATGTTGCTGTCGGGCTGGCTGGTCGGCCGCGGGCTGCGCACGGTCGCGTGGCGGCTGCTCGCCGTCGAGGTCGCGCCGGCCGTTGGCATCGGCGCCGCGATCGGGCTCGCGCTGTTTCACCTGCCCGCGAAGGACGTGTTCGCGTTCGGCTTCGGCGCCTTCGTCGTCGGGCTGGCGTGCCTGCAGCTCGCGAGGCCGGCCGGCGGACCGCTGCCGCGGGCGATGCATTATGTCCTGCTCGGCCTCGGTGGCGTGGTGCACGGTCTGTTCGGCACCGGCGGGCCGATGATCGTCTACGTGCTGCGCCGGCGCCTGCCCGACAAGACCGCGTTCCGCTCGACGCTCGCGGTGCTGTGGTTCGTGCTCAACATCGCGCTGCTCGCCAACTACGCGTCGGCCGACCTCTACCACGAGGGGACGTTCCGTACGTTCGCGGTGATCGCGCTGACGATCGCGCCCGGCCTCTACATCGGCGAGCGCGTCCATCGCAAGCTCGACGCCGCGCGCTTCGAGCGTGTCGTGTGGCTCGTGCTGCTGTTCGCCGGGCTCGCGCTCGCGATCCGCTACGGCGGGCAGCTCGCCGGCTGAGCTACGACTGGACGAGCGGCGACCACGCATCGGGCGTGAGCAGCCACAGCCAGTCGCGCGCGCGCGTCGCGACCACGTAGAGCGCCCGGCGCAGGTCGTCCGACGGATAGAACGACGCCGACAGATCCGGGACGACCACCGCATCGAACTCGAGGCCGGAGACCGCGGAGGCGGTCGTCACGAGGATGCCCGGCTCGAAGCGAAAGTCACCGTCGAGCACGAGCGTCGGATCGAGACCGCGCGACAGCTCGGCGTGGAGCCGGCGCGCGTGCTCCGGGGTGCGCGCGATCACCGCGATCTGCCGCCACGGATCGCGGGTCAGCAGCGCGTCGAGGTGCCAGCACAGCGCGGCTGCCTGCGCGAGCGGACCCGCGCACGCGCTCGCCCACACCGCGGGATCGGCGGGTGGCTCGGCAGGCAGCGTCGCCCGGGATTCCGAGATCGCGCGCGCGAGCTCGCCGATCGCGGGCACGGAGCGGTACGTGATCGCGAGGGTGACCTCGGCCCAGCGTTGCGCGCGCAGCTCGGTACGCGCCGCCGCCCAGCCCGTGAAGTACGCGGTCTCGTCGGTCGCCTGCCTGTGATCGCCGGCGAGCGTCACCGTGCCGCCGCGCGCGAGCGCGTCCCCGATGGCGGCGAGCTCGAGCGGCGAGCGCAGCTGGGCCTCGTCGATGAAGATGTGCTCGTAGGGCGCCGGCGGGGTCGCCTTCCGACCGTGCGGCGGCAGCGCCCCGCGCCGCACCAGCTCGTAGAGCACCGCGACGTCCTCGAAGTCGAACGAGTGCACGTCCTCGGTCGGGGTCCCGGCATCGAGCCTGCGGCCATCGAGCGCGACCAGCCGATCGGCATCGACGTGCGCGTGCGCGCGCTCGGTCGAGGTCTCGAACTGGATGCGCGTGTGCTTCATCGTCTGCGTGATCGCGCGCTCGGGCAACGCGCCGCCGGCGGCCTCGAGGATGCGCGCGAGCCGATCGTGGTCGCCGAACAGGTGCAGCAGGCGCGCCCGCGAGCGCGCCAGCTTCTCGTCGTCCTTCGGCGGCTTCCAGCCGATGAAGTCGTCGAGCACCGCGCGCACCGCGGGGTGACGCTTGAGCGCGATCACCTGCGCGCTGGCGCCCTCGGACAGCCGCTTCGGCAGGCCGGGGAACGCGTCGTGCGCGCGCTCGACGAGCCAGCTCTCGAACACCGCGATCTCGAGCCGGGCCAGGCCGAGCCGATCCGCGATCAGCCGGCACAACCGGCGGAGGCCCTCGGTCGGCACGAGCACGAGCGCCCGGAACCGCTTGCCACGGTCGCGCGCCCGCCGGTCGAGCGCCGCGATCCGGTACAGCGCGACGAGCGTCTTGCCCACTCCGGCCTCGCCATCGACGACGAGCGACGTGTCGGCCGGCAGATCGACCGCGCGCTGCTGCTCGGGATCGAGGATCGGCAGCTCGCTGCGATCCAGCGGGGGGCCCGCCGGCGCGGCCGGCCGGTGCACGCGGTCCTCGCGCCAGGTGTCGCCGTGCTTGCGCCACACGACCTCGTCGCCGATCAGCGCGCGCCCGTGCTCCGCCACCACGAACCGCGCGGTCACCGTGCCGGCGGTGACGCGCTCGCCGATCTCGAGCTCGAACGGCTCTCCCGGGGCCGCGCGGAAGAACGCCTCGGCGAGCGGGGCGGTCCGCCAGTCGAGCACGGGCGGCGTCGCGTCCGCCTGCGTGCGCGAGCCGAGCAGGTACGCGCGGTCACCTCGCTCCGTACGCAGGCCCAGGTACCCCAGGGCCGCCGGTGCCTCCGCGAGGGCGGACTCGACATCGGAGATGTGCATGCTCGCGTTTTACGGATTCCGCGCGCGCGGGCAAGCTGGTTTCTATCGCGCGTTTTGCGCTAGGATCTTCGTCAGGCGATGCCCCGGCGCAGCCGATCGCGAGCGCGCCAGTCATCGACCGCATCGCGCGGGTGCATCGG
>DAIRFU010000576.1:0-4604 GCA_036794935.1 Kofleriaceae bacterium
AGCTCAGCGCCGGCTCGTCGGCGAGTGCGTCCACGAGCTCGAGCCCGGCAGCGGGCCCGAACGCCATGGAGACCGCGACGGCGCGATTGAGCTCGACCACGGGAGACTGCGTGAGCTCGGCGAGCGCGTCGTAGAGCGCGACGATCTTGCGCCAGTCGGTGTCCGCCGCGACCGCGGCTCGCGCGTGGCACGCGACGATCGCTGCCTGCAGCGTGTACGGGCCGAGCGGCTGCGCGAGCGACTCGGCACGCGCGAGCGCCGCGAGCCCGCGCTGGATCAGCAGGCGGTCCCATCGCGCGCGATCCTGCTCGAGCAGAAGGACCGGCTCGCCCGTGGGGCCGACGCGCGCCGGGATGCGCGACGCATGCAGCTCCATCAGCGCGACGAGGCCATGCACCTCCGCCTCGCCGGGGACCAGCCCGACCAGGATTCGCCCGAGCCGCAGCGCATCCTGACAGAGCTCGGTGCGGATCCAGTCGTCACCGCGGCTGGCCGCATAGCCTTCGTTGAAGATGAGGTAGATGACCTCGAGCACCGACGGCACGCGGATGGCGAGCTCGGCACCGCGCGGGACCTCGAAGGGAACCTTCGCCTCGGCGAGCGTCCGCTTCGCGCGCAGGATGCGCTGCGAGATCGTGGGCTCCGGGACGAGGAACGCCTTGCTGATCTCGGCGGTCGTGAGCCCGCCGACCAGCCGGAGCGTGAGCGCCACGCGCGCCTCGGCCGACAGCACGGGATGACACGCGACGAGGACGAGCCGCAGCAGATCATCGCCGACGTCTTCATCGATCGCGGTCTCGAGATCGGGGCCGCGCGGCGCATGCGTCGAGGCTTCACCCTCGATCATCTCGTGCTTGCGCTCGACCATCTGGTGCCGGCGGAGCTGGTCGAGCGCTCGGTTCTTCGCGGTCGCCATCAGCCACGCGCCCGGGTTGTCGGGGATCCCGGTCGCGGGCCAGCGCTCGAGGGCGGACACCAGCGCCTCTTGCGCGAAATCCTCGGCGAGCCCGACGTCGCGGACCATGCGCACGAGGCGGCCGATCAGCCGTGCGGACTCGATCCGCCAGACCGCCTCGATCGCCTTGCGCGTGGCCGCGTCCGCCATCTCGCGTTCTCGGCTAGCGCTGCTGCTCGATCTTGACGCGCAGCTGCTCCTGCTTGGCGCGCAGCTCCGGCGTGAGCTCGTTGCCGAAGTCCTCGGGCTCGAAGATCGGGCGGATCGTCACCTCGACGCCGCCGTCGAACGGCGCGCGCTTGAGCCACTCGACCGCCTCCTCGATCGACTTCACCTGCCAGATCCAGTAGCCGGCGACGAGCTCCTTGGACTCGGCGAACGGCCCGTCGATGACCGTGCGCTTGCCGCCCTCGAACCTGACGCGCTTCGCCTTCGCGGTCGGGGTGAGGCCCTGGCCGTCGAGCATGACGCCCGCCTTCACCAGCTCCTCGTTGTACTTCATCATCTCGCCGATGAGATCAGCGGTCGGCATCACGCCGGCTTCCGAGCTCTTGTCTCCTGGGACGAATACCATCACGCGCATGGGCTCTCTCCTGTGTCGGTTGGGTGTTGGGTTGAATCGTTGGGTTCCGATCAGGCGACGAACGAGCCCGGCTCGGACCGACACGCCCGCCAAACTTTTTTCGCGGGCGACCGGTGGTCGCACGAAAGCCAGGCATGTTCCAGCAGTTACGCCGCCCCGCGACGCAGAAGCTTGGCCTCGGGGACCTGGAGCGGCAACCGCCGAGCTACGGTTTGCACGCATGAAGCTCGACCATGTTCGCAAGGCCATCGCGTTCGGCGCGCATCCGGATGACGTCGAGGTCGGCGCGGGTGGGCTCGTCGCCAAGCTCGCCGCGGCCGGTGCCAGCGTGACGATCGTCGTCGCCTCGATCCCCAACCGCTACGCGATTCGCAAGGCGGAGGCGGAGGCCGGTGCCCGCCACCTCGGCGCGACACTGGTCCTGCCAGCCGCCGATGCCGAGACCCGGGTCGAGGACACTCCGATGCACGCGCTGGTCGCGCGCTTCGAGCGCGAGGTCGCCGCCGTCGAGCCCGATCTCGTGATCGTGCACGGCGCGCATGACCTGCACTGGGATCACGGGCTCGTCCATCGCGCGGTGCTCGCGGCGCTGCGGCGGGCGCGCTGTGACGTGCTCGCGTATGCGACGCGACTGCCCACCGGTGCGAGCCCACCGGCCGCGACGTGTGTCGTCGATATCTCGAGCTCGATCGAGCGCAAGCTCGCCGCGATCGCCGAGCACGTCTCGCAGCTGCCGCCCGGCTTCGCCGAGTCACGCCGAGAGCTGGCGCGGACGCTCGGCGCGCCACACCGCGTGCCGCTCGCCGAGGTCTACGAGGTCTTGCGCATCACGCTGTGACGGCGCGCTAGCCGGTCTCGATCCCGGCCAGCGTGAACGCGACGAGCAGCGAGCCCACGACGATCAGGCCGGCGTAGACGTACTTGAAGAACGCGGAGCCGCGAAGCCGGCGATTGAGGACCCTGCCGAGGAACACCGCCGGGACGACCGCGGGCAAGCAGATGAAAAAGTAGCGCAGCACGGTCCAGCTCACGAGTCCGTTCACCGCGAAGCCCGTCGCGCCGAGGATGCTGGCCGGCAAGAAGTACGCTTGCAGCGTGGCGCGGAACTGCTGGGCGTCCCAGCGGCGCAGGTTGCCGTAGATGACGAGCGGCGGCCCGTTGAGACCATACGCGCCGCCGAGCACGCCGGACACGAACCCGCACCCGAACAGCCAGGCCCGGCTGTCCCGCTCGAGGTGAAGGCTGTGCTTGCTGAGGAGGGCGTAGACGCTGTACGCGACGACCAGGCCGCCGAGACCGAGCTTCACGCCGTACGGGTCGACGCAGATCAGGATGAGGAGCCCGACCGGAATGCCGAGCAGCGCGAACAAGATGAGCCACTTCGCGCTCGCCACGTGGATCTGCTGGTGATCCTGAACGACCACGATCAGGGCGACGACGATCGACATCAGCACGGAGAGCGGGACCGCGACCTCGACCGGGATCACGAGCGCGAGCAGCGGCACCGCGACGAGCGACTCGCCGAAGCCAAACGTCGACCGGGTCAGGCTGGCGACGAAGGCGATCGCGATGATCGGTAGCAGCGGGATGAGGTGGAGCGACATTGCCGGGGTTTGCTCGAAGGGTGAAGAAACCGTGAGGAGTGCCTGCGGCGGCGCGCCGTCACGTACCATTTCCTGCGGGGGATCGAATGAAGAGACTACTCGTCTGCATCTTGCTCGTCGGCTGTACTGGCGATGATAGCGGTGGTGGTGGGGCCATCGCGCTCGACGACCTCGGCGGCGAGCTCGCGACCATGAGCTGCCGGCTCCAGTTCGAGTGCTGCACGGACGCCGAGATCATGGCGCAATACATGGGCATCACCTACAACGACCAGCCCATCACGACCGAGGCGCAGTGCGTCGAGTTCACGGCGGCGTTCTTCGGCGGGCTCGCGGTCAGCCAGTACAAGAAGTCGATCGAGAGGGGCCGGATCGAATACGACGCCGATGCCGCGGGTGAGTGCATCGCCGTCGCCAACAGCGCGAGCTGCGCCGAGTTCAGCTCGGGCGCGCTCGATGACAGCGGATCGATGTGCAGCCCGTTCATCATCCCACTGGTCGCCGACGGCGGCGCGTGCACGCAGAACTACGAGTGCACGAGCGACAACTGTGTCGGCGCGACCGTGCACACGGAGGGCGAGGATATCGATGGTGCGTGCGAGCCGTTGCCGGCGGCCGGCCAGACCTGCGACTTCAGCTGCGCGGACGGTCTGTATTGCGAGTACGACCCGACAGCCGGGATGTCGATCTGCCAGCCAACCCTGGCCGACGGCATGGACTGCACGTTCGATGACGACTGCACGAGCGAGAACTGCGACGACACGACGAACACCTGCGCGAGCGAGGCGCCGGTCTGCGACGGCCGTTAGCCGCTCAGGGGGAGAAGGAGATGCCGAGGTTCAGGCCGGCGTTCCATGCCGGTCCGGGGAACGTGAGCTCCTGGTCCATCGGGATGGACTCCTTCTCGCGCAGCCGGTCTTCGCCCCTCGGGAACCACGTCACGCCGCCGATGATGAAGTACGAGACCCGCTCGCGCGCATCGATCGTCGCGTAGAAGCCGAGGCCGCCGCCGTGGCCGAGGTAGTTCGAGCCCTTGTAACCGGCGGTCAAGCCGAACGTCGAGCGCACCGTCGGCTCGCTGAGCAACACGCAGAGGTCGACGTTCGCCTGGAACGTCGAGTACAGGTCGAGCTCCGGCCCGGCCAGTGGGTCGTCGCTCTCCGACGTCACGAGCAGCGGCTGCCACGCACCGATCACGTGGACCGCGAATCGGCCATCCCCCATGCGGATGCCCGCGCCCATGCCATCGTAGACGCCGACCGTCGCCTCGATGCCGAACGGCATGCTGTCATCGGCGCGTGCGGACGCCGCAAGTGCTGCCACCACCACGAGTGCGCGACCCAACATGGCCGTGACCATAGCCCTGCGCGGGCCGGGGCGACCTACCTGATCCTGGGAAACTCGGGCAAATCAGCGCCGGACGCCCAGGTACACGAAGTGCCGGCGCCCGCCGCTACCGATCGAT
>DAIRFU010000577.1:0-4601 GCA_036794935.1 Kofleriaceae bacterium
CGGCGCCGGCACGATGCCGACATCCTTGTAGACAGTGTAGACGATCGCCGCGGGCGCGACGACGTGCGAGAGGTGATCGGCGATCGTGTCGAACTCGGAGCCGAACTCGTTCGACGTACCGAGCCGGCGCGCGATGTAGCCATCGAGCGTGTCACCGCACAAATAGCCGAGCATGACGGAGACGCCGGCCCAGTACGGCTGCCCGTCGATGCACAAACAGATGCCGACGACACCACCGAGGAGGTTGATCGTCGTGAAGAGGTCCTTGATGCCGAACATCAGAGGACGCGCACGCTACGCCGTGCGGCGAATACCGCTGTGGTCGCCGACGTCGCCCGTCGCGTCCTCGATCACGGTGATGTACTCGAGCTCCTCGAGCTTGCGGCCGGTGTACGGCGTGCGGATGAACGCCTCGATGATCGCGGCGTTGTGCGCGAAGCCGTGCTTGGCAGCGAGGCACAGCACGTTCGCGTTGTTGATCGTGCGCGCGAGCTCGGCATCATCGACGTTCGTGCAGCGCGCCGCGTAGATGCCGCGGAACTTGTTCGCCGCGATCGACATGCCCATGCCGGTCCCGCAGACCAGGATGCCGAAGCTGTTCGGCTCCTCCTGGATCTCGCGGCACGCGATCTCGGCCGAGTTGAGGTAATGGAGCCGCTCGCCATCGACCGCCTCGACCATCGTGCCGTGGCACAGGAGGAGACCGCGATACTCGGTGAGCTCGGGCGCAAGGTATCGGTCGTAGCCGAATACGATGCGCCGACCGCTATGTGAACCTAAGCGACGAATCAAGGTAGTACGCCCTTCTACCAAGGTCCGTGACGATACAGCAAGAACGTTGCCACGGTGTCACGCGCCCGGCGCGTTGCGTTTAGCGACCTCTGTGACAGGTCTTCCCCACCCGGGGTGTCAGCGCTTCAACACCTCGGACAGAGCAGCCTTCACCCCGTCGATATGTGCAGCACGTAGGTCACCGATCGTGCTGAGCTGGAAGTGCGACTGGTCGCCCGGGATGCCGTACAGGCAGAAGTAGCCGAGCTCTTCCATCTGCTTCGAGAACCGTGTGTAAGGAGTTCCGACAGGGAGTCGGAAGTTGACCGCGATGTTGGAGCGGAAAGCGACATCGAGCAGCGGCTCGCTGCCGAGCTTTGCCAGGTGCCCGATCAGGTCCGACATCTGGTCCTGCACCCGCTGGTAGTGCTGGGCGATCCCGACCTCGGTCAGGTGAACGCAGGCGGCGTGTAGCGCCGCGTGGAGCGCGACCGGCTGCGCGAAACGGGTCTGCGCCTCGGCGACCTGCTTCTTGTACTCGGCGACCACGTCGAGGTAGTAGCCGCGCGAGCGCCCGCCGGCGGCCTCGAGGGCCGGCACGCTGGCCTTGCGCGTGAGCACGATGCCGAGCCCGGGCGCGGCCATGATCGCCTTCGCGGACGACGCGGTCGCGAGGTCGACCTCGGCTGCCTCGAGATCGATCGGGTACGCGAACGCGCTCGAGATGACATCGACCGCGACCATCTTGCCGCGCTGCTTGCACGCGCGGCCGAGCTGCTCGAGCGGGTTCGTCAGGCCGGCGCGGGTCTCGTGGCTGACGAAGAACACCCACTTGATCGCCGGATCGCGGTCGAGCGCAGCCTCGACGGCGGCGACCTCGATCGGCCGATCCGCGGGTAGCTCGAGAGCCTCGATGGCGATCTGGTTCTGGCGCGCCTGATCGACCGCGCGCGCCGCGAAGAAGCCGTTGTTGACGATGAGGCCCTTGCCGAGCGGCTCGAGCGCGAGCAGGCACGCCTCGTTCGCGCCGGTGCCGGTCGCGGTCATGATCGTCGCATAGTAGTCGTCCGCGCGTCGCAGCCCGATCAGCTGCTTGAGCAGCCCCTCGGTCTCCTTGAACATGTCGCGAAACGCGTCCTGCCGGTGGTAGTTGCACGGCGGATGCGCGAGTGCGTGCGCGACGCTGGGCGGAATGCGAACCGGACCCGGGGTGAACAGAATCAGCTCGTCGCGCATTGGGGACTGGATGCGCATGTATCACGTAAGCCTGCGAGCTCCAAGCGCTTATTCCTCGATTGCCGGACCCTTCCGCTGTCGCAACAGCGCCAGCGCGGCCGGTGCGACGACCAGCGCCATGAGGATACAGGCCAGCTCGCCCAGCAGCGCGGCGAGGCCAAATGCACGAATTCCGCCGTTTGCCGAGAGCATCAAGGTGCTGTACCCGACCATGGTCGTGTACGAGCACATCAGCACGGCGCTGCCGGTCGTCGTCATCAGGTGCGCTGGCCCACGCGATCCCTCCTGGCGGTCGCGGACGGCCAGGTTGACCGCGTAGTCGATGCCGATGCCGATCGTGATCGGCAGCGCGATCAGGTCGAGGAAGTGGACCTTGAGGCCGGCGAGCGCACACACCGCGATCATCACGACCACACCGGCGAGGCCGCACGCGAGCGTGACCACGCCGTGGCGGCGGATGCCGACGACCAGGATCACGGCGAGGATCGAGCCGATCAGCGCGAACCCGATGATGCGGGGCGCGTCGCGCTCCATCGTCTTGACGATGTCGGCGACGACGAGCGCCTCGCCGGCGGCGAGCGCACCGGGCGGCAAATCGAGCGCGCGGACTTCGGTGGCGAACGCGAGCCGATCGTCGACGTCGAACGAGTTGAAGCGGCTCGAGCCGCGCAGCACGATCAGCTTGCCACGCGAGCCGTCCTTCTCGATGAACGGCCACGCGATCTCGACGGGCACATCGGCATCGCCGATCACGCGCAGGTCGGCCGGCGGGTGAACGCGTGCGAGCCGGGCGCGTTCGTCGTCGGTCAACGTCGCCTGGAGCTGCGGATCGTCGAGGAGTGCCGCGATCTGGTGCAGGACGACGAGCTTCTGCGGCTGATCGGCCGGCAGCGCGTCCTCGATGCTGCGGATATCGCGCAGCCAGCGCAGCGACGGCGGGCGTGCGCGGTCGCTCGCACGCAGCCGCGCGGCGAGCGGACGCACCTGGTCGCGGTGCTCGACCGCGATCGCGACCTGGTAGGCCTGGCCGGACAGCATGTTCTTCGAGTCGAACGCCGCCTTGATCTTGGCGTCGATCGCGCGCACCCCGCGGATGTCGGCGTTGTCCGACTGCAGGTCGCGCCAGTCGCGGGTGAATGGATCGCGCGCGATGTAGATCACGTCGATCGCGAGCGCGATCAGGGTCAGCGCCGCGCCGACCGCGAGCACGGTACGCAGTCCGTGCTGCGGGAAGAACTTCGCGAGCTGGCGGCCGATCGAGGGCGGCTGCTTGGGCTTGATGAGGCCACGCCGCGCGAGCGCGTAGAGCAGCGCCGGCAGCACGACGAACGTGCTCAGCCAGGTCACCAGCATGCCCACGCCGGCGATCGCGCCGAACTGGCGGAAGCCGCGGAAGTCGGTGACCAACAGTGACGTGTACGCGGCGGCAGCGGTCGCGGTCGCGGCGAGCGTGCCGCGCAGCGCACCTGCGATCGCGGGCGCGACGGCGGCGTGTGGATCGAGCCCACCGCGCAGCTCGTCGAGGTAGCGCGCGGACAGGATCAGCCCCGCGTTGATCCCGTTGCCTATGACGATCGCGAACAGAAATGCGGTCATCACGTTGAGGTGGCCGATCATCGCCCACGCGAGTGCGAACGTCGCCGCCACACCGACGAGCAGGGCCCACAGGATCGCGATCACGAGCCGGGCGGAGCGGTAGTACAGGAGCAGGCCGAGCGCGCAGAGCAGCACGGTCGCGCCCGCAGACAGCGCCATGCCCTCGAGCACGGAGTCGTGCTCGTACATCGAGATCGTGATGTTGCCGGACAGCCCGAACGACACGCCGTCGCCGACCTCGGCGCGCACCTCCGCCATCGCGCTGCGGATCATGCCGATCAGATGGTTCGCGTGGCGCGCGTCCGACGGCGGGAACGTGGTCTGGATGATCAGGAGCTGGAGTCGCCCGTCCTTGGAGACCCGCAGCGGCGGCTTGTGCGCCTGCTTGTCGAGATCGTCGAGCTTGTCCTCGAGCTCGGTGAGCCGGTCGCCGGTCTTGTCAGCCGGCTCGTCGTCGAGCGAGATGTAGAGCGGGTTCGCGGCGAGCTTCGCGCGGTCGATGCGGGCGCGCAGCGCATCGCGGGCGCCCTCGAGATCGGCGAGATCGGGGAACAAGAATCGGTGCTGCCACACGTAGCGGTGCAGCGGCCCGTCGTCGAGCGAGAACTGGGCGACCAGCTCCTTCGGCAGGTAGGCGAGCTTGGCGGCGAGCGCGGCCCCTGCCCGCTCGCGCGTCGCCCGATCCTTGCCCTCGACGAGGATCTGCACGGTGCCGAACGGGCGCGCACGCTTCTGCAGCGCCTCGAGGTCTTGCACCGAGCGCTGCGAGTGCGGCAACAGGTTCGTCAGATCCGCATGGATCGGCATCCGGCTGGCGAGATAACCGCCGACCAGCGCGACGACGAACGACAGGATGATCAGCCCGGTGCGATGCGCATCGAGCCACGCCGCGAGGCGCTCCGCAGTAGGCCTGGGCACGACGACCGCTGGCTAGTCGTAGTATTCGGCGCCGAGGTGGGTGATGAGCTCGTCACCCTTGGTGTAGCGCAGCGTGTTCT
>DAIRFU010000578.1:0-4598 GCA_036794935.1 Kofleriaceae bacterium
TCGTCTGCAGGGCCGACCACGTCGTCGTCGATGTCGACGAGGTCCTCGGGGCGCGGGGCCTTCGCCTTGCCGGCCGCGGCCTTCTTGCCCGGCTTGGCGGCCGCCGGCGCGAAGTCGTCGTCGTCGTCGCCGTCACCGTCGACGTCATCATCCTCGTCGCGCGGCGCGGCGATCTTGCCGGCCTTCGCCGGCGCCTTCGCGGTCTTCGGCGCGGGCGCGGCCTTGCCGGCCTTCGTCACGGTGGCCGCGACGACGGTCTTCTTGACCTTGTCGTCCTTGGCCTCCTTGGCCTTGTCGTCCTTCTTCGCGGCAGGCGCTGCCTTCCCCTTGTCCTTGACGGGCGCCTTCGACGTTGGCTTGGTGCTCTTCTTCGCTGGGGTACGTGCCATCGTTACTCTGCCTGCTTTCGGTTGGACGCGAACTTTTCGATCTTCGCCGTGAGCTCTTCGACCTGCTCACGGTCTCCTTTACGCTGCGCGACAGCCAGGTGCGTCTGAAGGCGCACCAGCTCGGGATCGCTGCCGCCACGCTTCGCCTCGGCGAGCGACTTCTGCAGGCCTTGTTGCGCGAGCAGAGTCTTCTTCTGCTCCAACGCCGCGATCATCGCGAGCAACTGGGCTCGCGGATCTTTGCTTTCGGAATACTTTCCGGACAGCACTTGCTTGGCACTTGGCGCGGGAAGCTTCACGGGGGCAAGCTCCAGGAAGGACTGTCCCGCCCGGGCCGCGGAATACATGTCGCGAAGGCGAGCGTCCGTCAAGAGCCAAAAAGCCTTGTCCGCCTCGGTGCTTGCGATCAGAGACGGGTGGTCTGCGAGTAGGGAAACCAGCTCGATCTCGTCGCTTGGCAGCGGAGCGGGAAGTTTCGCGGCACTAGCCGGCGCGCCGCCGTGGTCGTCCTCGGGGGCGTTCGGGTGACGAACCGCACGCGCCGGGGCATCGTGCCTCGCGTCGCGGTCCCCGTACCGACCCTGACCGTCGGGGCGGCCGGGGCCACGCGCGCCCGCACTGCCGGCCCGGTGGACGGCCGTCCGGACCACGGACGGCTCGATATCGAGCGCCTTGGCCAGCGTGTCGATGACGAGATCGCGCTTGATCGGGTTCTCGATCCGGGCCGCCAGGCGTGCCGCGTCCTCGAGCGCACGCGTCTTGGCGTCGGCGTTCGCGCGCGCCTTGCCCCAGACCTCGAAGCAGAAGAACTCGATCCCGCCCTGGGCGCGGTCGATCGCCTCGCGCAGCTGCTCGGCGCCACCCGAGGCGACCAGGCTATCCGGATCGACGCCGCCGGCGAGCACGCCACCGCCGCCTGATCGCGCATTGCCGGGCCGGTGCGCGACGAGCACCTCGACATCCGCCTCGACGCAGAGCTGGAGCGCGTGCATCGTGGCCTTGTAGCCTGCCTTGTCACCGTCGTAGAGCAGCACGACGCGATCGGTGAGCCGCTTGAGCGTCAGCACCTGTTCGATCGTGAGCGCCGTCCCGAGGGGCGCGACGACGTCGGGAAATCCGGCCTGGTGGAGCGAAATGACGTCGAAGTTTCCTTCAACGAGCACCGCGCGCCCATTTTTTTGCATGCCCTCGCGCGCCTGCGCGAGCCCGAACAGCAGCTTGCTCTTCTTGTAGACCGAGCTCTCGGGGCTGTTGATGTACTTCGGCGGCTCGCTGCCGTCCGCGCCCGGTGGGGGCGAGCCGATCACGCGCGCCGAGAAGCCGGCGATCTCGCCGCCGGGGACGATGACCGGGCACACCAGGCGATCGCGGTACCGATCGTAGTAGCCGCCGGCCCGCGGCTGCTTCGCGACGAGCCCCAGGCGCGCCGCGAGCTCGAGATCGAGGCGCTTGGTCTTCAGGTAGTCGGCGAGCGCGTGCCAGTCCGCCGGCGCATAGCCGAGCTGGAACCGCTCGGTGACGTCGTCCCCCACGCCCCGCTTCGCGAGGTAGGCGCGGCCGGCCTCGCCGCGGCTGCCATCGGCGAGCACCTCGCGAAAGAACGCGGCGGCGGCGCGGTTGATGTCGAGCATCGCGACGCGCTCGCCGCGTGCCCGCCGCAGCTCCGGCGACTCGTCGATCTTGGGCACCTCGATGCCGAACCGCGCGCCGAGCTGTTCGGCCGCCTCGACGAAGCTCTTGCCCTCGAGCTCCATCACGAACGTGAACACGTCGCCGTGCTTCTGGCAGCCGAAGCAGTGAAAGAAGCCCTTGTCCGCGGAGACGTTGAACGACGGTGTCTTCTCGCCGTGGAACGGGCACAGGCCCTTCCAGTTGCGGCCCGCCTTCTTGAGCTGCACGTGCTGGCCGATCACCGCGACGATATCGGCGCGAGAACGGATCTCGTTGATGATCTCCTCGGCGATCATGTCAGCTGCGCGCGTTCGTGGAGCCCGCCATGCATCCGGTCCCCTCCTCCCCAGGAGAACGCATTGTCCGCACTCTGACCGATCCCTCCCTGGTTGACCAGGTCAGCCGTGACTCACTTCACGGCCGCCGGGGCAGCCGGTACGACCTCGGCCGGCTTTGGCCGCGACGCGTCGACAAGCGCATACACGACGAACGCGAGAGACAGCGCGATCCACAGGCCGAGCAACGTCTGGATCGCACGCGTCGTTCCGACCGCGAGCTTGGGTCCGTGATCCTCTTGACCGAGGTCGTGCCGGTGCTTGCGGCGCGGCGTACCCGAGAATTCCTGGGCCATCGGCGCGGACGTTGCCGCACCCCCCTGACATCGTCAAGCTCGGTAGCCGCTTCAGCGGCTGGCGTCGCGGATGAGGCGGGCAAACGCGATCGAGGCGGCGGCGGCGACGGCCTCGACGCCCTCGACGTTGGCATCCGGCGCCGTCGCGGTCGCGATCGCGCACAGGACCTGATCGGCGATCGCGATCGGCACGACGACGAGGTCGCCGGCCGCGGCGCCGCCCTCGGCCCGCTCGCCGCGCAGCGCGCGCAGCAGCGCCTCGTCGATCAGCCCGAGCTCGCCGACACCGGCGCGTGCGATCGCGTTGCGGGTGATCGCCGTCGGGACCAGGCCGGGTTCGTCGAGCGGCACGGCGAGCTCGGAGGTCGGCCCACCCGAGCGCGAGAACTGCTTCCAGCTCAGCGCGACCTCGCCGCGCACCACGAGCAGGATCGCCGCCTCGCAGACGGGTACGAAGCGGACGAGCGCGTCGACGACCTGCTCGGCGACGCGGTCGCGCTGACCGGCGCGGCGGATCGCGCGGGTCGCCTCGACCAGGCTCTCCGTGGTGATCGGCGTGGCCCCCGAGCGGCTCGCCGGCTTCGCGACCTCGGGGCCGACGCGCTTGATCGCGACCCGGCCGAGCGACACGTGGCCGGCCGAGCCACCGACGACGGACGCGGGGGCGGGCGTCATCGACCGCTCCGCCTCGGAGCTCGGGATCTCGTCGGCGAGCGTGCGCACGTAGGTGCGGCGGTCGCGACCGACCGGCACGGTCGGCTCGGTCGCGGTCGCGCGCGCGATCGCGTCGTCGATCAGCGCGGCGAGATCGTCCGCATCGGCCGGCAACGGGGCGGCCTCGACGGAGCCGGCGGGCGGCGGCTCGGCGGCGCGCGGCGGCGGCTCGGCGGCGACCGCGGCGGTCGGCGGCAGCTCGGCGACCCCCGTCGGGTGCTCGGACTCGTCGACGGCGATCGGCACCGCGACCTCCGCGTCGCTGTCGATCGGCACCGGCACGTTGTCGAACTGCGGGAACGGCGTGATGGTGGTGCCCTTCGCGCGCAGGTAGCGCGTCGGGCGCGCGACGCCGTAGATGCGCTCGAGGTGGTAGCGCACGCGCATCTCGGCGGCGACCGAGACGACGATGCCCGCCGGCGTGCACAGAAACGCCCCGGCGAGCTGGGCGAGCGCGTCGGCGGGGAGCGGATCGAGCACCGCGACCGCGATGTTCCTGGCCGGACCGACGTGGAGCAGCGGCACGACCGACCAGCGCTGCGCGAGCTCGGGCGGTAGCCGATCCTGCAGCTCGCGGTCGGCCCGGTCGAAGTGACGCGCGAGCGCCGCGGGCAGGCCGTGCTGGCGGCCGAGCGCGCGCGAGATCCCGTCGAGATCGAGCATGCCGAGCTCGATCAGGTTCGTGCCGAGCCGGCCGCCCCACAGGACCTGGGCCTGGAGCGCTCGCTCGATCTGCTCGGGATCCAGCAAGCGCGCCGCGACGAGGAGCTCGCCGAGCCGGGCCATGCACCTTCGTACTACGCGACGGTGACGTCTTTACAGAGGTAGACGTCCTGGATCGCCTGGAGCAGCTCGACGCCGTCCTTGAACGGGCGCTGGAACGCCTTGCGCCCGGCGATGAGGCCCATGCCGCCGCCGCGCTTGTTGATCACCGCCGTCGTGACCGCCTCGCGCAGATCGCTCTCGCCCGTCGACGCGCCGCCCGAGTTGATGAGGCCGACGCGGCCCATGTAGCAGTTCGCGACCTGGTAGCGCGTGAGATCGATCGGGTTGTCGGTCGTCAGCTCCGAGTAGACCTTCTTGTGCGTCTTGCCGAAGCCCTTGAGCGCCGGGTCGTTGTAGCCGCCGTTAATCTCGGGAAGCTTCTGCTTGATGATGTCGGCCTGGATCGTCACACCGAGGTGATTGGCCTG
>DAIRFU010000579.1:0-4595 GCA_036794935.1 Kofleriaceae bacterium
GTGTTGATGGCCGCTTGAGTTCGTAGCGTTCTGACCCTGAGGTCGCTCGGCCGGATAGTCGCGACGCCGAGGATCGTGCCGTTAGGATCGCCATCAGCGGGACGCCGAAAAGAATCGAGGGCCTCGGATTCGCCGTCCGAGACCCTCAGCCGATGGACGCCGGCTTTGAGCAGACGATGCTCGACGCCGACGTTCTGAGCAAGTTTCTCGTCCTCGCACCAGGATGCGATGGACACCAGCGACGGGATTCGCGTCGAGCGATGCGCACGTAGCCCCTGCCAGACCCTGTTCGGGATTTGCCGCCCCTGCTACCGCGGGCAGTGGTACTGCGGCCCGCCTTGCAAAGCGGCGGCGAGGACCGAGTCGAAGCGGCGAGCGCGAGCCCGTCATCGCGCGTCGACCGAGCGGCCGGCTCGACCACCGCGACCGCGAGCAAGAGCGCCGCGCTCGTGAGGTCGAGCGAGCACGCGTGGCGGATCACAGTCCAAGTTTTCTTGCCCCGGTGGCAAGCGTGTGCCCGCCCGACGATCCGCCGTCGCCGATTCCCGGCGAGGTCGTGGTCATCGGCGAAGGACACGACGATGAGACATGGACCGACGGCAATTCTGACGACGACCCCGGAGGTGACCCGCGTCTTGGTGCGGATGGACGACGACGTGGTGCTCAAGGCGGCCTTGCTGCCGTGCTACTGGGGGCCGCATCGACGCTCCCTGCCGACGCTGCTCGAGGCGATGGCGCTCTGGCACCAGGCGCCGGTGCACGCTGTCGTTTCTGCGCGCGACGTGGCCTCGTGGTCAGCGCTTGGCCTCGCCGAGGAGTTGGACGGCGGCTCTCGACCGCGCACTACACTGTCGAGATGCGCGCGCCGGTCCGTGAGCGCGGTCAGCGCATCCGCGGCCTGGGCTCGTTCGCTGACGCCCAGCAGCTCGACCTGGCAGGTGTGCGATGAAGACCACGCCGGAGACCGAGGCTGAGATCGTGCGCCTCCATTACGCCGAGCACTGGCCCGTCGGGACGATCGCGACAAAGCTCCAGGCTCACCCCGATGTCGTGCGTCGCGTGCTCGGCCTTGGCGAGCCCCGCGCGCCCGACAAGGTGGCTGCCACGGTCGAGAAATCTACGTCATCGGCGGTCTGCCGCGGTGCACCAGCACTACGCTCGGTAGCGCCAACGTTGCGATTGGATCGCGTAATCGGCAAGCCCATCATCGTCCGTAGGTGCGTTGCACCCTCCCGATCGGACCTCGCCCCGTCGGGGTCGCCCAACTATCGAATAACAAACACGCTTCTGGCGTCTCAGGTCACGAACCGGTAAGCTTGTCCGGATGAAAGCGATCCGCGTTCGCGTCGAGAACGGTCGCATCACCGGCGAGGCCCCGGCGGGACTTCCCGACGGCGAACTCGACCTTTGTCTCGCGGAACCCGAGGACGAGATGACCGACGAGGAGCTCGCTCGTTTGAACGAGGCGCTTGCTCGTGGCTTCGAGTCGATCCGAGCGGGTCGCTTCCGTCCCGTTGCTGACGTGATCGCGGATCTTCGTGGACGATGACGACGGTTGTCGTCGTCGATGAAGCCGAAGAGCAACTTCGCGAAATCGTCGAGTGGTGGCGTGCGAACCGTCGGGCGGCTCCAACGCTCGTCATCGATGAGCTCGGACGTTGCACGACGCTTCTCGAGAGCAGCCCCGATATCGGAACTCGATTCCACCGCACGTTCGTCCCAGGTGTGCGCCGGCTCGTCATGAAGAAAACGAAGCACTACCTGTACTACGTGCACGACGCAGAGAATGCGGTCGTCTATGTCATCGCCGTCTGGGGCGCGCCGAAGGACGGCGATCCGGTGCTGCGCGATCCACGCTGACTGGATCGGCGACAAGCTCGACAAGGCATTCGCGGTCCAACGCGAGAAAGACCACGTCGGGGTCGCCTCGCGCGTCGCCGACGGCCTTCGACCCGCTGCGGGAACGCTCCGCGATCTCGCGCTTCGCGCTCGCTCGCGTCGCTTCCGCAGGGGTTCGAATCCCGGCAGAGGCGATTTCATCAGTCGAACGATCACACCGGCATCGGTGTGATCGAGCACGCGCTCGGTCAGCACGCGTGGCGTCGCGCCACGCGATTGAATGGACCTGACGTGATCGAGAGCTCGGGTGGAGCGTCGCGGAGCTCCTCGCTCATCGCGAGCTCTCGGCGTGTGCGCACCGGAATGAGCGATCTCGTCGCACCATCGTACGCATTCGACTGTGGTCGCCCCACCGCTGCGTCGCAACACGAGTCCACGATCGAGCCGGAGCGGTTCGCGAGCGTTCTGATCGCGACCGCATACTCCGACAGTTGTATCGCTTCGTCACAGCGTGCCGGACGTGCCGGGGGCGCGCGTCGTGGAACCGCAGGTCGACCCGCGTGCACTCACGTACGCGGGTCTGACCCACAGCGCGCACCGGTGGGCGCAGACGTGCGGTGACGGCTATCGGGCCATTCCTTGCTGCGGCAGCCTGCGTGACCCGGCGGCGCGGACGCGCGTTCGTCGAGACCACCCGCGAGCACGCCGGGGTGCGTTGAAAGTTCCGCGCCGGCCATGACGACCACACGTCGCACCCTTGCCACAAGCGCTGTCCGAAGACCGGACGTAAGGCAGGCTCTGTTGCCGCCCCTCACGCCGTCGCAGACAGCGTCGCAGATGCCGATCCTCCAGCGGCGCCACGAGTGCGGGCCGCATGAAACGGTGGTCGCAAGGTGCTTGTCCCAACCCAGCTCGTCCATCTTCCGCGTGCCATCATCGCGCTCTTCGCCGCATGACCAATGCGATGCTCTCGCGCGCGTAGAGCTCGACGAGACCGCGAGGTGATGCGCCAGGTCGAGCGCGCAGGCATGACGGAGCGCGGAGGGCATGACGGATGCATCGCGAGTGGACAGGAGCGCTGCAATGCACCTCACTGTTGCCACATCGATTCTCGTGTCCATGGTCGCGGTCGCGGCTGCCGACGACAACGCGCGACCACCTGCGATCGAGCCCGAAGCGATCAACGCACTTCAGAAGATGGGAACGTTCCTACGTGAACAGCAGAGCTTTACGGTTCACACGACGACCGAGACCGACTACGTGATCGACAATGGTCAGAAGGTGCGCCTGTCGTCACGCGGCGACTTGCGGGTCCGCCGCCCTGATCACATGCGCGCCGATGTGGTGTCGGACCGCAAGCAACGCCAGTTCTTCTACGACGGCAAGACTTTCACGATGTACGGCCCCCGCGTCGGGTACTACGCCACGGTAGCGGCACCGAACACGATCAACGGTCTCGCGAATACGCTCGAGGACGAGTACGGCCTGGAGTTCCCGCTCGTCGATCTATTCCGACTCGGCAGCGAGCCGGCAACGATCCGCGCGATCACCAGTGCAACGGTGATCGGTCCGGAGAAGCTGGACGGTGTCCTCACCGATCACTACGCGTTACGTCAGCCGGGGTTGGACTGGCAGATCTGGATCGAGCGCGGCCCCCGTCCAGTGCCGCGCAAGCTCGTGCTGACGACGACGGATGTTCCTGCACGGCCGGAGCACTCCGTCGCGATGACCTGGGAGCTCGGTGCGCGCCACCCGGACTCCGTGTTCTCGTTCGTGCCGCCCAAGGACGGCTCGCGGATCGCGATGGCGCCGCTCCTCGAGGCACGCGCACAACAGGCGCGGCGTGCGCCCGACAGCGTGCGCAACTGATCAGGAGTTCTCGCTTTCGCGACCATCGCCGGACCGCTGCACGTTTCCGACAGTGATGCACGCGGACGAGGCGGAGGTGGCCGCGGCGGCGGTGCTCGCGCCGGCGGTGCGCGCACCAGCATAAGCGCCGGCAGCCGTCCATCGGGCAGCTACAGCCGGCCTTCGGGCGGCAGCTCCGCAGCCCGAAGCTCGAGTGGCGGCTATTCAAATCGCAATGTGAACCGGAACGTGAACCGGAACGTGAACCGCGACGTCAATCGCGACATCGACCGCGACGTCGACATCGACGGCGATCGCGGCTACTACCGTGGTGGTCGCTACTATGGTGGGGCGCCGGTCGCGCGCGCCGCCGCAGCGACCGCCGCCATCGGCATCACGGCTGCCGCGATCGGCTCGATCGCGTACTCGCTGCCGTCGGGATGCAACACGCTGTCCGGCTACGCGACGCCGTACTACAACTGCGGCGGCACCTACTACGCTCCGCAGTACCAGGGCACCGAAGTGGCGTACGTCGTCGTCGATAACCCGGGCTGAGCACAACGGGTGCAGCGCGGGCGTCAACGCTGTCGCCTGCCGCTTCGACCCCCAGCGCGGTCGCGAGCTCGGCGAGCATAGACGGGTCGCTCGCCAGTGTGCGGGATGCTCACGCCGCTGACTGGGGCGGTGACATTCGAGGCAGCGGTTTGGCGGTCTGGTGAACTTGAACGGTCACGCCGCACGCGAGGTGCCACCGCTCGCTGGAATCACTCTTGCTGGCGATCGTGATCGATGGCGCTATCACAATCATCAGACGTGCGTGACCGGTCGCTTGCTGGTGCGCATCTCGCCTCGGCATCGTTCGTGGGCTCGGACCTGCGCGGTACGGACTTCACGGGGGCGGACTTGCA